>JAUSPI010000113.1 GCA_030655775.1 Syntrophales bacterium | reverse complement strand
TTAGAGTCTTTATTCACAACAACTGCGTTTTTTGCGCAGATGTTGGTACCAGTTCAAACAGCAAGATTTAGTTAAGAGTGTAAAGTGAACTAAAGTGAGCTAAAGTGCCTAAAGTTAAAAAATGCGCTTTCAGCGCAGCCTGTTTCGAATTTGACCGCACCGAAGGCGTGTACATTAACTTTAGCTCACTTTAGACACTTCAAACTTTAGGCACTTTTGGGGTTGCTGCCTTGTCGTAAATCTGCTATTTTATGGGTCAATAAGGCATTTACTTAATGTTGTACGTTAAGTAAAAGAGTCCTCAGTTTAGCCCCGCTATTTTGAGCTCTTCTCTTTCCAGCTCTGAAAAAAGTCATCCATTACTTCGCGGATATTCTTTCCGATTGATGTGTAGTCATCGTCATAGAGGTTGGCGATTGACACGCAAATAGACCATTTTGGTCCTGCAAAGCCCTCCCCGGGAAGCAGTACTGTAAATTTCTTGTCGGCTAATCTCATCAGTACATCAAGTGGAGAAAAGTTTTTCATCATGTAGTCCGCGAAATCCTTGCCGTGGAGCGAGGAGGCCAGACGCCCGATATCAATCAGGGCATAATAGTGAGTCTTGTCGGGTCCGCCGGGAATTTTGAGGTTTAACTGGCCGTACAGATTTGTGATGCGCTTTTTCAGAATGGCCTGGATTGACTTCTTGTATGCGTGTTCTTTGTCAAGAAGTTCAAAGAATGAGAACAAAACCATGATGCACTGCTGTGGGGTCGACAGCCCGCCTGTGTGCGCCAGCGCAACGTCCCGGCTGTCCATTACGATACGGTCGATGAACTTGATTTTTTCCGGTTCTGTGGAATCTATGCCGTACCGGACGTTTAGCTGTTTTTTGTATCTTTCCGGGAGTTTTGCGATCATCCGGTCAATTATGTTATTCTCATGCAGCATGATGACGCCGAGCCGCCAGCCGGTAACTCCGAAGTATTTGGAGTATGAATAAACTCCTATGGTGTTTTCGGGCATTTTCCCTAAAATATCATGAAATTCATCGACGAATGGGGCGTAGGCGGTATCCGTTAAAACTATCAGGTTTTTCCGGCTGGTTTTGATAATTTCTGCGAGCCTGCTGACGCTTTCGGCCCGCATGCTTGCCGATCCCGGATTCATGGGATTGACCATAAAGAGCGCTTTTATTTTTGTGTCCTTCAGTTTGTCCATCTCGGAAGCCGGTACCTGCCAGCCCATATCTTCGCTGCCCTCTACATAAACGGGCACCAGTTGAAAATCATTCAGGAGCGGGATTTCGAGATAGGGTGAAAAAATCGGGGTGATAATGGCTATATGATCGCCGGGCTTCAGGATATGGTTTTCCTTCAATGATTGAAAGACGTAAATCATGGCCGCGGTGGCGCCCTCGGTGGCGAAAAGGTCGAAACGGCCCTCCGGTTTTTTGTCATACGTGAAATGAATCCGGGATAGATATTCAAAAACTATTTTTTCCGTATTGGACAGCATTCTCGGGGGTGAAGGATAAAAATCACCGAGGACGGCATCGGTCAGTTCGAAGGCCAGTTCATCCGGCTCCAGCTTGAGTTCTTTCTCCGCATAATCAATGGCTTTCCTGAGAAATTTCGCTGCCTTCTCCTCGGATCTTGCATCGAGGTACCTTTTTAATTTCCTTGCTATACCCTTTTTGTCCGGCCGGAAACCAAGGTTTGGCGTGGGACCTCTCATTTCTGCTCGTTCGGTGGCAAAGTTGTTGAGAAGTGAAAAGGCTTCTCTTGCCGTCGTATTCAGGAAATTCGGGTTGCCGCGTCCCGCATTCAAGACACGGCATTTTTTGCCGTCTTTCAGCTCTTTCGTACATGCATCGGTGGCAGTTTCTATGAGAATATTCTTGAATTCAAAGGGGCTTAGCGCCTCATAGGCCTTCCTTTCCTTCATGGACATCGGACGGATTTCCGCATAAAGCGAAACCGGCTGGAGGACTAAAAGCCCCAGACAGACGGCAACAATCAGTTTTACGTATGAATTAAAACCTGTCTTAACCATGATCTCATCCTCCTTTTTTTATGAGTTGTTCCGGATGCCCTTCATTAGTGTTTTTTTACACGGACAAACAAGTTTGTCCATGCCACCCTTTTTTATGGTTTGTCCGCGGCACCCTTCATTTTATTCTTTGTCTATGGTACTGGTGCTGCCGGATCTTTGAGGCCGGCTTCGTTGAATCCCTTCTTTCTGAGGATACAGCTATCGCACTGCCCGCATGTCTTCCCCTCGGGCGTCGGGTCGTAGCAGCTGTGTGTCATGCTATAGTCTACACCGAGCTCAATTCCTCTTTGAATGATTTGCGCTTTGGTCATGTGGATGACCGGTGTCCTGATCCGAATACCGATTGTGCCTTCAACGGCCGCTTTTGTTGCAAGATTTGCCATTCGTTCAAAGGCCTCGACGTATTCCGGGCGGCAATCGGGATACCCGCTGTAATCGACGGCATTGAACCCTGTGAAAATGTCCGATGCGCCGAGCACCTCTGCCCAGGCAAGCGCATATGATAAGAATATCGTGTTCCGTGCGGGTACATACGTAACGGGGATTTCCTGGTGCATCTCCTCTTCTTCCCTGTTCTTCGGAACATCTATTTTATCATCGGTAAGCGCTGAGCCTCCTATCGTTCTCAGGTCAATATCAATAACAAGGTGTTCTCTGGCCCCGAAGACCTTTGCTATCTTCCCGGCTGCAGCAAGCTCTACTGAGTGGCGCTGCCCATAGCGGAAACTCAGGCTGTAGATATCGTAGCCCTCTGATTTTGCAATAGCCATAACTGTTGTGGAATCGAGCCCGCCACTTGAAAGAATCACGGCTTTTTCCCTGCTCATACGATTATCTCCGGTTATACTCCTCGCTGTTCGGGACCCCATATAAATTTATGAAGTTGCACGTGGAGTCTTACATTCAGGTTATCCTCCAGGATCCACTGTGCCAGAGTCCTGGGGTGCATCTGACCGAACACATTTGAAAAGTGAATTGTGTTTTTGACGGGAGAATCGAGATTGATGGTGTCGAGAATGTTTTTCGCATATTCATAGTCTGTCCTGTCCCCGATGACAAACTTTATCTCATCTTTTTCTCTTAACCGTTTCAGGTTTTCCGGGTCGCTCCTCTTCTCCTCACCGCTCGAAGGGCATTTGATATCGATGATTCTTATACAGCGCCCGTCAATTTTACTGATGTCCCGGCTGCCGTTGGTTTCCAGTAAAACTTCAAAACCTTCTTCGAGTAATCTGTGTATGAGGTTGGGGGTTTCTTCCTGTATCAGTGGCTCCCCGCCGGTAACTTCAACGAGGCTGCACCGGTACGACGAGACCCTGCCGATGATCTCATCGATCTGCATCTCCTCTCCTTCACTGTACGCATACTGGGTGTCACAGTAGGAGCACCTGAGGTTACAGCCGGTCAGCCTGACAAAGACACACGGCCGGCCGGCATAGGACGATTCGCCCTGGATACCGTAGAAAATTTCATTGATTTTTAGAGACAATTATTCCTCCCAGTAAGAGGCGCCGGTATTTGGTGTTTCCGAGACCATTACCTTTGAAACCTCTACATTGTCCGAATTGAGCTTTTTGCCTAACTCGTAATATAAAAATCTGGCAATGTTTTCGGATGTCGGGTTAATTTCCACGAATGCCGGAAATTCGTTCAGGTGACAATGGTCAAGGCCTTGGAGCACATCCCCGACGACCTGCTTGACATCCCTGAAATCGATCCCTATCCCGATTTCATCCAGTTCCCTGCACCTGATAAAAACTTCTACGTTCCAGTTGTGGCCGTGTATTCCGGCACAATCACCCGGGTAGCCCCTGAGTGAGTGGGCGGCGGCAAATTGTGTTTTTACGTTAATTTCAAACATATCTGACATTGTTTCTCCTTTTTTCAGCCGGTTTTTGCCAGATCGAGTCTCCCTTCCCATCTTTTCAGGAGCACTTCTTTCAGGATTGAATGCCCGGGCTTTTCCAGGAAGGGATCATCTTCGACCACCGAAAATGCCTCTCTTCTTGCCTCGTTCAATATTCTTCCGTCACGTAGTATATTGGCTACCCTGAAGTCAGGAAGTCCCGATTGCCTTGTCCCCATAAATTCGCCGGGCCCCCGTATGGCAAGGTCCTCTTCCGCTATCCTGAAGCCGTCGTTTGTCTCTTCCATAATACGGAGCCTTTTCCTTGCCGTATCGGACCTGGCGTAACCGGCAAGCAGAATACAGTACGAAGGAATGTCGCTCCGCCCTACCCTGCCCCTCAGCTGGTGGAGCTGAGACAGGCCGAATCGTTCCGCATGTTCTACAACCATAAGAGATGCCTGGGGGATATCTATGCCTACTTCTATCACCGTGGTGGAGACAAGGATATCAATTGTTCCCTCTGAAAAATCGGTCATTATTTCGTCCTTTTCGGTCCCCTTCATCCTTCCATGTATCAGTCCTACCCGGTACTCCGGAAATATCTCTTTTTGAAGATGTTCGGCCATACGGGTCGCATCTTTCAGATCAAGAGTTTCCGATTCTTCAACCAGGGGATAGACTACAAAGGTCTGATTTCCCTTTTTCAGTTCCTTGTCTATTGTTTCGTAGACCTTGTCGCGGGATTTTTCATAGAATACCTTTGTACGAATCGGTTTTTTGCCCGGCGGCATTTCGTCTATGACGGAAATATCGAGGTCACCGTAAACCGTCATTGCAAGGCTTCTTGGAATGGGGGTAGCCGTCATCACCAGGACATCCGGATTTATCCCCTTTCCACGAAGTGTTGCCCTCTGAACTACCCCGAAACGATGCTGTTCGTCTATTACAACAAATCCGAGCTTTTTAAACTCAACGCCTTCCTGAATTAACGCATGAGTGCCTATGATAATATCCACATCGCCTGATTCGATCTTTTTACAGACATCTCTTCGTTCTGCCGTTTTTTTGCTTCCGGTAAGTATAGCGACTTTGAGGCCGAGGAGGCCGGCCCACCCTTTTATATTGGAATAGTGCTGTTCGGCTAATATCTCTGTGGGGGCCATGATAGCTGCCTGATAGCCGTTTTCGCATGCGCAGATCATTGCCGCCATTGAAACGGCGGTCTTTCCACAGCCAACATCACCCTGGAGCAGTCTGTGCATTGGAAAAACACTTTTCATATCTGCCTTTATTTCTTCTATTACCCTGTTCTGTGCATCGGTCAATTCGAACGGGAGTATCTGTAAAAATTTTTCATTGAGCTTTCCGTCCGTCTTGAAGAGGATGCCTTTCTCAAGGACATATCCCTTTTTCTTGAGAGCCATTCCCAGTTCGAAAAAGAAAAATTCATCAAAGACGAGTCTCCTGTACGCTTCTGATTTCATGTTGTTGTATTGTTCTATGTCCTGATCGGACTCTGGGAAGTGAATATTCCTTATGGAATGGTTGATGTCGGCAAGGTGCTGTCTTTTACATATTTCCTCCGGGATCGGGCTCAGGATATACCGTGAATAATTCTCTACCACCCCCATCATAATCTTTCTTATATATTTTTGGTGAAGCCCTTCCGTTTCCGAATAGACAGGGACGATTCTCTTGAAATGGAGAAGGTTGTCATGATTGTCGTCCTTCTCATCCAGGATTTCAAAGTCCGGGTGAATGATATCCTTGCCGAAGAGAAAGCTCCTTATCTCTCCTGTCAATATGACCCTTGCCCCCTTTTTTAATATCTTCCTCAGATATGTGTAATTTCCTTTAAACCATTTGGCCGTAAGCCTGCCACTTCCGTCGTCAACGGTTACTTCGAATACCTTGTTTTTTCTGTATTGCTGTATCTGCGCTTCTTTAACCTCTCCGATTACCATTTCGACGTTCCCGATTTGTGTTGAAGATATCATTTTTACCAAGCGCCTGTCTTCGTATCTCCTCGGCAGAAAGTAGAGTATATCCTCAACGGTTTTTATGCCCTTTTTGCCCAGGAGGCGGGCGACTTTCGGCCCTACCCCTTTGACATACTGCACGGAAAGGGAAAGCTTTTCAAAACTTGTATTCAGCTCTTCTTGCATGGGAGATGACTTATCTAAACTCTTCACCTGATGGGATTGAGAAAGGTCTGGATAAAGATTTTTTAACTCTTTTACAAGACGGGACGCCCCTCCGACCCTTCCTCTTTTTTCATCAACGGAAAGGGTTTCAAATCCTGCAAATGTCTCCTGAAGCCCGGACAGAATATTCGAGTATGCTTCTTTTGCAGTACCGTGTTGCGCTGATAATGGGCTTATGGCTTTCAACTTTTTGAGAAGACCTGTCATGGTTAACTCAAGATTTTTGATGAGTGACAGATTCTTATATGAATCCCTTGATGAAAATATTAAGGGAGACTCGATTTTCTCTATTATTTCTTTGAGATTTTCCATCCGGTACTCCAATAAATAGAGTGATTTCAAATAGAAAGCATGACATACTGTTAACAGATATTTCCGGGCATAGCAAGGAAAGATTTGACTTTAAGGGTGAATTACGTTAAGAAAACAGGACAGCACTCTGGATATCGAGAATTAGAAATGGAGATGTTATGAAGAAAAAAGTTTCATACAAAGATGCGGGTGTAGATATTAACAAGGCCAATCTGTTTGTCAAAAAGATACAGCCCATCATAAAAGGAACATCACGAAAGGAAGTAATGAGTGGGATAGGTAATTTCGGAGGATTGTTCCACCTTGATATGGGAAAATTTAAAGATCCTATCCTCGTTTCTTCTACCGATGGGGTCGGCACGAAACTGAAAATTGCACAGATGATGGATAAGCATGATACCGTGGGGATAGATCTTGTTGCTATGTCCGTCAATGATATTTTATCTCAGGGAGCTGAACCACTTTTCTTTCTCGATTATATTGCTACAGGGAAGATTGATGTTAAAAAAAGCGTAAAGATCGTGGAAGGTATAGCAAAAGGGTGCATTGAGGCGGGTTGTGCGCTTATCGGTGGTGAAACCGCTGAAATGCCTGAATTTTATAAGGATGACGACTATGACCTTGCCGGTTTTTGCGTGGGTATCGTTGATGCCAGCGAGCTGATTGACGGTTCAGAAATCAAGGTTGGGGATAGAATAATAGGCATTGCCTCCAACGGTATCCACAGCAACGGGTTCTCCCTTGTTAGAAAGGTTTTGTTTGAACAGAAAAAACTCAAAATAAAGGATAAGATTGAAGGGCTTGGCCACTCGATCGGTACGGAACTCCTCCGACCCACAAAAATCTATGTAAAACCCATATTAAATTTAATGAAAACCTTTAAGATAAAGGGGGTAGCACATATTACAGGCGGAGGATTCATAGAGAATATACCGAGAATTCTGCCCAGTAGATGCCGGGCTATTATAAAGAAGGATAGCTGGGACATACCACCTATTTTTGATATTATTCAGAAAATGGGGAATATAGATAAAAAAGAGATGTTAAGAGTATTTAACATGGGCATAGGAATGATGATTGTTGTAACGGAGAAGGATTTTGAGGAGGTACTGGAAAGACTTGGAGGACTTGGCGAACGCGCTTATGCAATAGGTACAATTGACAATAGAAACAAGAATGAAAAACACGTATCTTTCTTGTAATCGGCAGGGCATGGGGGGGAACAGCGAGAAATGAAAAAGAGATTAAACATAGGTATTCTGGTATCTGGCAGCGGTACAAATCTTCAATCTATTATAGACAATAGTGAAAAAGGCCTTCTCGATGCGGATATCAAGGTGGTTATAAGCAACAACCCAGATGCATACGCCCTGGAAAGGTCAAAAAAACATCACATTCCAGTAGTGGTTATCGAGCAAAGCAATTTCAAAAGCAGAGAAGATTTTGACCGAAAAATGATTGAAGTATTCAACTCATATTCGGTAGAACTTGTGGTGATGGCGGGGTTTATGAGAGTGCTTTCCCCCGTATTTTTAGAGGCATTTCCGATGAAAGTCATAAATATCCATCCTGCTATCCTTCCTTCTTTTCCGGGTCTTCACGGTCAGCAGCAGGCCTTCGAATATGGAGTAAAGTTTTCAGGATGTTCGGTTCATTTTGCCGATGAGGGAGTGGATACCGGACCCATTATTATTCAGTCCGTGGTTCCTGTGTATGACGATGATACCGAGGAAAGCCTTTCTCAAAGGATATTGAAGGAAGAGCACAAGATATTTTCCCAGGCGATACAACTCTATGCCGAAGGGAAGCTTGAAGTTATCGGCCGAAAAGTCCGGGTGAAAAACCACAAACAGATCGATGATTCACCTCTACATAACCCACCTCTGACAATGTTTTAAAATGAGGCACAAAGGCACGAGATCTTTGCATAATGCCACATTGTCATTGCGAACAAAGTGAAGCAATCGCACAAGATGTTGATAATTCATAAGATTGCCACGTCGCTTCGCTCCTCGCAATGACCAAAATTACAGTTCCACAAAGCTCTCGGCACATAGTTACAAAGGCACAAAGTAATATTCTTCTTCTTTTTTCTTTGTGTCTCTATCACACATGACCGGTGCGGTGGCATATAAAATGCCACCCTACAAAATTGTAGGGTCGGGTTTTATACCCGACCGGATGTTTTGCCTAAAGGTGAGGGTTTTCTCCTATTCCACTTCCACGAATGGGACAATAAAAAATGATAATTATTAGTGCCTGCCTCTTAGGGGTGAAATGCAGATATGACGGTAGAAGTACCCCCGATAAAAAATTGCAATCAATGATATCTGAGTTTACATTCATTCCCATGTGTCCCGAGCAGCTTGGAGGATTGCCCACACCCCGTGTTTCTGCCCGGATAGTTGATGGAAATGGCGAAGATGTTCTCAATGGCCTTGCAAAGGTGATTGATTCAAACAACAGGGATGTAACCGAACAGTTTTTAAAGGGGGCGGAGGAAGTAAGGGAAATTGCAAAATTGATGAGGGTCAGTGCCGCGATAATGAAGGAGAAGAGCCCCTCATGCGGTGTCCGCTTTATACGCAAAAGTGACTCTACTATGGAAGGAATGGGGGTAACATCCGCGATTCTTATGCGTGAAGGGATTCACGTTATATCATCTGATGAGATAAGTGAGGAATATGTACGATACTGTAGTTATAGGAAGTGATCTGAGTTCCTTGGTGGCGGCACTGCTTTCTTCACGTTACGGAAAGAAGACTATCCTTTTGTCTGAAGGGGATATCCCGTATTTTTATTCAGAGTCAGATTACACTTTCAATATTGACCCCCTTCCATGGAGCGGCTTTGGTCCAAAGCAGGTATTCCTTCAATTGTTTTCTGAACTGGGAATGCCGTTTATTGATAAATCTACCATTCTTCAGTTGAATCCGGCTCTTCAGATAATACTTCCGGAGCACAGAATTGACCTGTACAGGGAAAAGGCTTCCTTTCTCGGTGAGATGGAAAGAGAATTTTCAGGAGATGTAGAAAAGATAAGCGACCTTTATACGGTTGTTTCGAAAAACAGTGAATTGATAGGCAGGCTTCTCAGGAATAATCCTCACATACGCCCAAGAACGGTTAAGGAATTTTTTAAATTTCTTGGAAATATTCCAACATTAATCAGTAACAGACTGATCCTTACAAGAAATTTCAAGAAATTTGAGGGTACTCCGTCTTTAAAAAGAATTTTTGAATCAGAACTTTTGCTCTTTTCCAATCTATATACAGACAGTGTAAAATCTCTTTCGGCCGCGTATAGTCTTTCTCTGCCATTGGACGGGTTGTTCTATCATCTCGGTGGTAAACACATTTTAATAAATGCACTCAGAGAAAAATTTATTTCCTATGGCGGTGATTTCGTAGGAACTGATTCCATTATGAGGCTGAATGTGAAAGGTAAAATCGAGATTGATATCGACACCGGGGATAAATTATCCACTATAAAGGGGAGAAATCTTATTGTAAGTTCAAAATGGGAAAAAATCAAACCGATGCTTCTTAATGACAAAAAGTTTTCAAGGCTGGCAAGGAAGCTTGAGTCAGTTAAGCCGGTTTATCATCCATTTACGTTACATATGGGAGTTTTGGATAAAGGAATTCCCGAAAAGATGGCAGAATATGTAATCATTGTCGGAGATGAAAAAAGGCCGGTAATGGATGGCAATCTTGTATTCCTGGAGGTTAGTTCGCCCGGAGACACAGGACATGCCCCTAATGGAAAGAGAGCGATCAGCGCTACCGCTTTTTTAAAGGAGTCTCCATTGAGTTTGAATAATGATGAATTGAAAGAGGTTTCTGAAGGTATTCTGGAAAATCTTGAAGGGTTTCTACCTTTTTTGAGAGAAAATCTTGATTTTATAAATGTCGAGAAATCAATAGAGATATCAAGGAAATATCAGGAAGTCGTTAATCGGAAGTATAAAGTGAATGGGAACCCGCTCCTCGGCATTTCTATTCTGCCAAGCAAGACTCCCGTTAAAAATGTATTCATTACCGGAGGGATGTTACTGGCAGGACTCGGATTTGAGGGTGAGGTTATCTCAGGGATGAATGCCGCATCCCAGGTAGTTGGAGGGACTCTGAAATGAGCAAAAATATATATGATTTTGAAATCCACAACCTTGGGGAGAACAGTATCCCCTTCCTTGTTTCTGTCAGTCATTTTACGTCGGATGATGAACGTATTATGTTTGACATTTGTCTTAGTAAGTATAATGAGGACATAAAAACCGGTAGTCCACCCCTTTCCCTTGAGGTGGCCGGTCCGAGAAAGATGATCTATTTCGACCCATCAAAGGTGAAGGCAGGAATTGTTACCTGCGGTGGGCTATGTCCCGGAATAAATGACGTCATCAGGGCATTGGTGATGGAACTCTACTACAGATATGGTGTTTCTAATATAACGGGAATAAGATACGGGTTTCAGGGTTTGATTCCCGGGTTTGGACATGATGTTATGGAACTTAATCCGGAAGTTGTTAAGGATATACACTCGGAAGGAGGAAGTATCCTCGCTTCGTCACGCGGGGGACAGAATATCGGTGAGATGGTTGATGCACTGGTGCGCATGAATATCAGCCTTTTTTTCTGCATAGGTGGCGATGGAACAATGAAAGCGGCCGAATTAATAACAGAGGAAATAACGAAGAGAAACCTGAAAATAAGTGTGATCAGTATCCCGAAAACCATAGATAACGATTTGCCTTTTATCAGTAAAAGTTTTGGATTTGACACGGCAATTTCAGAAGCGGCCAAAGCCATCAAGTGCGCTCATGTCGAGGCAAAAGGCGCACCGATGGGAATCGGCCTGGTTAAGCTTATGGGAAGGTACTCCGGACATATTGCCGCAATCGCCGCTCTGGCAGAAAGTGATGCAAACTTTGTCTTAATTCCGGAGGTTCCTTTTGACTTAGAAGGAGAAAAGGGATTTCTGAAAGTGCTTGAAAGGCGTCTGAAAGACAGGAGGCACGTGGTAATCCTCGTTGCTGAAGGCGCGGGCCAAAATTTATGCCACAAAGAAGGCGATACTGTTGAAACTGACGCATCGGGTAATATCAAATTATATGATATAGGCATCTTTTTAAAGCATAAAATAGAGGAACATTTCGAGAAGGCAGGAATTGATATTAATTTAAAGTATATGGACCCAAGCTATATGATCCGTAGCGTTCCTGCTAATGCAAGTGACAGCCATTACTGTGGGGTTCTGGCGCGATATGCCGTTCATGCTGGTATGGCTGGAAAAACAGGAATGTTGATTGGACAGTGGAACAATGCCTTCGTTCACTTTCCCTTGAAGACAGTAACATCGGAGCGGAAGCTGGTCGATCCGGAAGGCAGCAACTGGATGCAGGTGCTCGAATCCACGGGTCAGCCCCCCTCAATGAAAAATAACTGAAAAAAAAGGCTTGCAAAAAGTGTATTAATGATTTAGAAAGCAACTTCTCGATTTTACTGAGGGCTTTGCAGAACTCGTTTTTAAAGCTCTCTTCTGGAGGAATACTTATTATGGCTCGAGTTTGTAAAATATGTGGAAAAGGACCTATGGTCGGCAATAACGTAAGTCATGCTAATAATAAAACAAAGAAGGTATGGTATCCAAATCTTCAAAAGATGCGTGTCGTAAATGATAAAACCGGGGCGGTGAAAAAGATGAAGGTATGTACAAGATGCCTTCGTTCCGGTTTTGTGACAAAGGCGCTATAGCAGATATCTAAACTCGGAATTATTAATTGCAGTTAGAGTTACATCTAAAAAATCCTCGCAATCATCAACTAAATCCATTCCTTGATTAAACAGCTCTCTTATGCCGTTTCGGGCTTTATCGTTATAGGAACCATAACAGTAATTATCAATAAACAGGGATACCCTCCCCTCGAGACTCATCAAACTGTCGACCTTTGACCTTGTATATACGGCAACTGCCCTTTTAATTGCTTCTTTTGTAATTTCTGATTCGATTCCAAAAAACCAGCTGAGAGTTTTGACAAACTCGCTCAGCTTGTTTTCAACAGTGTAAGTTAGTGCCCCGGCAAACAGTGCTGCGAGATCGGTCTCTTTCTTGTAAATGGCCAGGTCAAAGCACATCTCAATTATCATATGGGAAAGATAAGCAGTTTCACTAAAGCTTATCTCGTTCCCGATTTCTCTGTAAAAATCGGTAATCGGCTGGATTAAAGGCTTCCCTTTTATATAGGCGTATCCATTGGAATTTGGATTGAATTCTGTAATGGCCTCTCTGCTGATCTTCCCATGATGTGCCATATCGTCTACAAGTAAGTGAAACTGAACAAAAGCAGCCCTGTTATGCTGTTGCGGCAGTTTTGATAACCTTGGTATGCTGTGAGTCAATCCCGGTGTTATGGATTTGTGAACCGGTAGAAGATCAGGAGATACATTATAGGCAAAAATATCGTGATCATCCCTTTTTATATGGCTTGCTCCTATAAATTTCCTCAGTATCCATGTGTGGGTGAACATTAACATTTATATGAAAGTTCCTAAAGTTTTGCGAACTTGCCAAGTTTGATGTTCTCGTAAAAAGTCATAAACTGCACCATTTGTCGTCCTGAACTCGTTTCAGGATCTCACTTGTTTCAGCATCTAATTATCTCAGTAAGTTAGAGACCCTGAATGATCCTGAAACAAGTTCAGGACATGATTTTGGGTGACAAAAAAAGACTTTTTACGAGAGCATAAAGTTTAGAGTGCGCTAAATTGATACCCGGCAGCTTGCTGCAAGGAGGGGTTCATTAGTGATTTTTATCCTTCTTACTTCCCTCTTCAGGTCTTGGGTAAATGATTATTTTCTTGAGATCTGAAAGCTTTATATTAAAGGTTCCGTATTTTGTCCTTCCGTAAGCCATGCTGTCCTTTTTTAAGACAAGACTGACGGTACTCCCGTCTCTCAGTATTGTCTTTCCCGTCAGTTCACCATTTTTAAGATAAAAAATGACATTTTCTATCTTATCGAACGATACGGTATAAACTCCTTTCCCATGCGTTCCTTCAAGAATTGTCTCTCCTTCTATGCTCACTTCCGTACATAGGGCTGTAATGTCCATCTGATCAATAAATGTTGCCGTGAACTTTTTTTCAGGCTCAGGTATTTTCCCCGGGCTCTCTCCGAACATGGAACCCATCCCCATAAGAAGGGGCAGGAAAAGCAGTAGAACAATAAATTTATATAATCGCCTCATGGTGAGCTCCTTTCTTCAGTAAAATGTACTTCTTTTCTAATACTGTCAAGGATTTTGTCAACGTCTGAAACAGAATCAGGCATTATGGAAAGTTTAATAATTGCCACGTTTTTGTCGACAGTTGTTACCGTTGCAAGCCCTTCATAACTTTCGATGAGAAACTGCATGTATGATATGTCTTTGCGGTTTAACTTCAGAAATTTTTTGAAAGGGCGGGTTCTCTTTTCCATTTTTCACACATCTTTGTGACTAAGTATTCCGGATGAGTAGCATTTAACCCACTAAATATCAAGAAATAATTCTTCTCTTGACAGAAAGTCCTGCCCTGATAAGATACAAACCTGTCATTCTGAACTCGTTTCAGAATCTGCTTATAAAGAGATCCTGAACCAAGTTCAGGATGACATTAACGTTTACTTCGATAACAAAAACATCAGTACCACTCAATAGAACTGATAACGAGAGAAAATGAACGCACCAACACTGCCCACCACTCGCTGGAGATTGCCGGAATCAAATCCGGAAATAGAACATCTGTTCGTCAGGGAGCTGGGCATAAATCCTCTTATATCAAGGATATTGATAAAACGTAACATTTCAACCGTAGATGATGTAAAAAAGTATCTGTCACCTTCCCTGAATGACCTTCACAACCCATTCTACATGAAGGACATGCAAGAAGGCGTTGATAGGCTGATAAAAGCTATTTATAACCATGAGAAGGTACTGGTCTACGGTGATTATGATGCAGATGGTATTACCTCTGTGGCTCTCCTTGTGAAATTTTTAAGGAAAATTCATGATGATGTAACATATTACATTCCTCATAGAGTTGACGAAGGGTATAGTCTAAACAGAAATGCAATAGATAAGATAAAAAGTGATAATGTGACTCTGATAATCACGGTAGATTGCGGCATATCTGACTATGACGAGATATCTTATGCCGGTTCGTTAGGCATGGATGTTATTATTTTGGACCATCACGAGGTTCCCGACACAATTCCACAGGCAGCGGCCGTAATCAATCCGGCCCGCAGTGACTGTCGCTTTCCCTTTAAAGATCTTGCAGGGGTTGGTGTTGCCTTCAATTTTCTTATAGCCCTTAGGGGAAAATTGCGTGAAGACAGTTTTTGGAAGAACGGGGAATATCCAAACTTGAAAGAATATCTGGATCTTGTTGCCCTGGGAACGATTGGAGACCTCTCTCCCCTGATAGATGAAAACAGGATATTTGCCAGGATCGGGCTTGAACTGATTACTGAGGGCAAAAGGGTCGGTTTGAACGCCTTGAAGGGAGTGTCCGGTATGGAACATAGCGCCATTGATTCTAACGGGGCAGCATTTTCTCTCATACCGAGGATAAATGCGGCGGGGCGTATCGGTTCTCCGGAGGATGCCGTGCAGCTTCTGTTGACGGATGATGTAAACGAGGCGATGAAGATTGCAGGGCATCTCGATGCCTGTAATCGGGAACGGCAGAGGATAGAAAAAACAGTCCTGTCCGAAATTTTAGACATAATAGATAGAACCGTGGATCTTCAGAAAACGAGTTCCTTTGTGTTTGCCTCCGGCAAATGGCATCCGGGTGTCATCGGTATTGTTGCCTCAAGACTTGTTGACAGATATTACAAGCCTGCCATGTTGATCAGCCTCAAAAATGGAATCGGAAAGGGTTCTGGAAGGAGTATTGCCGGATTTAATATGTATCAGGGGTTGAAAAGGTGTGCTTCCTTGCTTGTCTCTTATGGTGGACATAGGTACGCCGCGGGAATTGTGATAAAAGAGGATGCAATAGAAGAATTTAACGATCGTTTTGACGAGATAATTCAGGAGGATCTGGCGGTTTCAGATTTTGTTCCCCAGATAACTATTGATGCACAATGCAGCCTGAATGAAATTGACCATCAGATGATTTCACAGCTTGACATGCTTGCCCCTTTTGGAAGAATGAACCAAGAGCCGGTACTCTGCGTTAGAAACGTAAATGTAATATCCCCGACGATTGTGGGCAACAATCATCTCAAGATGCGGATAAGTGGAGACGGGATATCATGCGATTCTATATGGTTTAATAAAGGTCACCTTATTGATATTATTTCAGGACCGTTTGATATAGCCTTTACGCCTCAGATAAATTACTGGAATGGGATGCAAAGCGTTCAGCTTAAGATGAAAGACATGGCCTTTTCATGAGCAAAGGGGTTTGTTATCTCTTTATAACAAGAACAGGCTTTTTCGCTTTTCTTATTACCCTTTCCGAAACCGATCCAAGAAGTATTTCTTTGAGATTGCTCATTCCATGAGATCCCATAACAATAACCGAAACGTTTTCTTCATTTTCTACTCTCAGTATTTCACTAAACGGAAAACCAGTTTCAATTCTTGTTTTAACCTTAAAACCTGCTTCTCTCAGATCATTTTCTATGCGACTCATTTTTTTTTCTTGCTTCGCCTTCTACTTCATTTTCAACTTCCATAAAATCTCTTATAGATCCATATTGAGCAATGACATCAATCCTGTCTTTTTTAATGACATGGAGAACGACTACCTCTTTTGTGCCGGCGTCTTTTAGGTGTTTCACGCAGCTCAAGGCTTTTTCTGCCACATCTGAAAAATCTGTTGGTAATAAAATCTTTTCGAACATTTTATTGCCCCTTAAATGGATTATGCATTTTCATGACCGGTTTTATTGTTTACTGTAAATTGATTTTGGTCAAGAAAATTTTTACCAGGAAGCCCCGTACTGTGAGCGGGGAGCTTCACTTTAAGCGAATAGCTTCATGTAATAAATTCCCAAAATAGACATTGCTCCTTCCAACACAGTAGGACAGGCGTCTCGCCTGTCCATAATGGTGAATCGCTTAGACAGCCGAGACGGCTGTCCTACCGGATGGGGAGGACAGACTTTATTTTCAATGTCTATTCTGGGGTAAATGAAATAGGTTGCTTTTTTGACTGAGGTAGTGGCAGAATGCCTCGAATTTGCCGTGGGCGGGAACACCGTTTGATAAATGCGAAAAAGCATGAGCGGAGGCTTAAAACTTCATGAGGACAATGGGTGAAACAATAAACAATAACAGGAGGAAATTTGTTGTCTTTTTCCTGTTTTTCATTATTGCGATTGCGGGAATTATCAGTATCTATATTTATATAAATTACAAGAAAACCCGTATAACAACGGATGACGCCTTTGTCACGGGCAGAATACATGTCGTTGCATCAAAAATACATGGTACGGTAAAAGCTTTACATGTTCGGGACAATCAATTCGCAAAAAAGGATCAATTACTTGTAGAGATTGATGATACAGATTACACAGTAAGGCTCATGCGGGCCAAATCCGTTCTGGATGCCGAAAACGCAAAGCTTTCCGAACTTTCAACTAAGATAGAAGTGGTGGAAAAACAGCTTTCAGAACTGCGCTTCAGCATAAAATCAGCCAGGGCAAATTTGAAACTTCGAGAGGCGCAGTTCAAGCAGGCAAAAACGGATTTAACGCGGGCCCGGAGGCTCTTCAAAAAAGAAATTATGCCGGAGGAACAATATGAAAAAGTAATGACCGGCTATGATGTAGGAGCGGCACACCTTGAGGTGGCAAAAGATCAGTTGAAGCAGGTAGAAGCATCTCTTGAAACCCACAGATCCTTTATGAATATTTAACCAGAATACCCCGTCCTGTGGACGGGGATGAATGGTTTAAGCTTGACACTAATTATGAAATCGCGGTGGCAATAGCCATGAATTCGGCGTAATGCCCCGCCTTGTAGGCGGGGATAGTCGAATTCA
>JAUSPI010000112.1 GCA_030655775.1 Syntrophales bacterium | reverse complement strand
TCGCCCCGTATCTCCATTCTGCAGCAAGTGTCCTGTTTCAATGCAATGTGACAGGGTGGGCGTAGTCAAAAGCCGATAGAGATGAATGAATGCAGATAGCTAATATATATATAGCCTTTCTTGTCTTGATAATTTCTTTCACTGTTCTGGCCAGGGCAGCGGACTGGCTTGTGGAAGGGGCCGTCGGCCTGTCCTGTATACTGCGTTTGCCTAAAATCCTTATCGGGATAATCGTTGTCGGAGTCGCCACGACCGCACCTGAATTGATGGTATCGGCAACCTCTGCATTTCTTGGAAAACCGGAAATCGCACTGGGGAATGCCATAGGATCGGTTATTTGTGATGATGGCCTTGCATTATCGCTGGCTGTACTCATTTCCCTGAGTCCGATATTGGTGACAAGAAATATTTTCAAAATTACTGCGGTCTTTCTCATTGTTGTCGATCTTGTTGCCTACGCCCTGTGCTGGGATGGAACACTCGATCGCGGGGAAGGAATGTTATTAGTGGGACTGTTTGCCGTCTATGCCATTGTCATGATTTTCATCAAAAAACATAAAGATGAAGAAGTTGTCTCATACGAGAAAGAAGTGGCAAACTCAAAAATATTTCTCATGTTTTGCTTTGGCTTGATAGGCATCTTTGTGGCGAGTCGCTTTATTGTTTCCTCGGCAGTTTTTATTGCTGATTACTTTAATGTTCCAGAGGCGATTATAGCTCTTGGAATGGTTGCATTTGGCACCTCGATTCCGGAAGTAGCAACATGCATTACCGCAGCTCGCAAGGGTGAGGGAGGGATTGCGGTAGGTAATATTCTTGGAGCGGACATATTGAACGTTTGCTGGGTTGCGGGTGTCTCGGCAATTGTTAATCCACTTACAGTGGGAACAAAACTGATTCACTTCATGTTTCCGGCCATGCTGATTATGGTGTTTGTTATGCTCGGATTGATGAGAATTAATTACAGATTGGAAAGGTGGAAAGGTGGTTTGCTTCTGGGCATGTATATATTATACTTATTTTTGCTGGCTATAAGGTAGGTCATAGTTCTTTTAAGGGAGTGTCCATAACAACGACACCCAATTCTTCCAGCTCTTTTCTTATCCGGTCGGATTCTTTCCAGTTCCCGGCCCTCCTAAATTCTTCCCTTTCTTTCAAAAGCTTTTTGATATCGTCGCTTATTGTTTCTTCCTCAAAGTCCATGATTCCTAATGCGGAATCTATTCCTTGCATTACCTCAAGTATTTTATCCCGCTCTTTTTTGTTTAGTTGACCTTTGGCCAGTGGAGGATTGACCTTCTTGACGAATTCAAAAATAGAGGCAAGAGCACCGGAAATATTAAAATCATCATCCATCGCCTCGGCAAATCCCTGCTTCACGTCATAGATGAACTGGTCAACATCAGGATAGCCTTTTCCAGGTGTAAAGCGGATGAGCCTCTGAATAAAGTTATTTAAATTATGGACAGTATTTCTTGCCGTATCAAGTGCTCCAAAGGAGAAATTGAGTGGTTTTCTGTAATGGGAACTGAGCAGAAAATATCTGATATCCTTGCCCTTATACCCTTTTTTCTCTATATCTTCCATGGAAAAGAAATTGTCCAGAGAGCGAGACATCTTTTTCCCTTCCATCATGACAAGATCGGTGTTGATCCAATAATTGGCCAGACGCTTTCCTGTGGCCGCTTTCCCTATAGCCATGACATTTTCACAGTGTGGAAAAACAATATCGGAACCACCCGCATGAATATCAAAAGTTTCCGCCATATGCTTCAACGAAATTGCCGCACACATAAGATGCCAGCTCGGCCTGACATTTCCCCACCTGGTCTTGAAATATACTCCCCTTTTTAACTCGGCAAGTGTTGATCTCTTGAGGAGGGCAAAATCTATTGGACTATCCTTCTCGTAGTAGTCAATATCTACAGTTTTTCCATGTCTAACCTTTTCCAGGTCAATGTTGGAAAGGGTGCCGTAATCGTCAAGTTTGGATATGTCGAAATAAACGGATTTCAGCTTTTCGTAGGCGTAGCCCCTTTCTACCAGTTTCTCAGCAAGATCAAGCATGATATTGACATTTTTACTTGCCCTCGGATAATTATCCTTACTTTTGATATTAAGCAGGGCTACATCCTTGAGAAATGTCTCGACATATGATTCTGTAAATTCCCCCAGATCCATATCGAGTTGGTCAGCCCCCTTTATGGATCTGTCGGCTAAATCAATTATGTTCATGACATGTTTGACCTTATATCCTCTGAACTCCATGTATCTTCTGATGACATCTGAAACAACAAAGCGACGGTAACTTCCGATATGCGGCACTTCATGAACAGTCGGACCGCAAGAGTAAATAAGAATTTCTCCGGGATTTATCGGTTCGAAGAATTCCTTTTGCCTGGTTAGGGTATTGTACAGACGGAGTGTCGTTTTTTCTTTGTCTGCAAAGAGTTCCGTAGAGAGGTACCTCTCTCCACTATCGGGAAAAATCACCACGATAATTCCATCCTTCATTTCCTTTGCCTTTTCCAGAGCCACATGCATGGCAGCTCCCGAACTCATTCCGGCCAGAATTCCCTCTTCCCGGGCAAGTCTTCTGGCCATTTCAAAGGCATCTTCGTCGAGAATGTTTATTTTTTCATGCAGGTGTTTTTTATCAAAAATTCCCGGCTGGTAGGACTCTTTCATGTTCTTAAGCCCTTGTATTTTATGACGCAAATAAGGCTCCACCCCTATTATTTCTATATCCTTGTTATATTCCTTGAGCCGTCTTGAAATCCCCATGGCGGTACCGGAGGTTCCAAGAGTGGCAACCACCATGGTTACTTGCCCTTCCGTCTGCCTCCAGATTTCTTCTGCAGTGCCGAAATAATGAGCCAGCACATTATCTTCGTTATTAAACTGATCCGTGCAAAAATATTTTTCCGGATTCTCGCGCATCAGTTTATAGGACTCCTCTATAGCGCCGTCTGTACCAAGATTCGCTGGAGTGAGATACAATTCTGCACCCATGGCCTTTAATATCTTTTTTCTCTCCTCGCTGGCAGATTCCGGCATCGTCAGAAATAGTCTATATCCCTTGGTTGCAGCTACAAGGGCAAGGCCGATACCTGTATTTCCACTGGTAGCCTCCAAAATCACTTTGTTTCCGGTAAGTTCTCCTCTCTCTTCAGCCTTCTCAATCATGTATAGGGCACTTCTGTCCTTTATGGATCCCCCAGGATTAAAGCTTTCCATTTTTGCAAAAATTTTTACATTTTTGTTGGGATTCAATTTGCGAATTTCCACAAGAGGAGTATCCCCTATCATATCCAGGATATTTCTATAGTTGTTTCGCATGAAGTTTCACCTACAAAAAAAGGGGCAATCTTTCGACCCCTGAATCTAAAAACTCTTAACTTTCTACTGTAACGGGTTCTTGAAATGAGGGTCAGATTTTGAAAATTGCCATTTCTTCAACTTATAAGCAAATCTACTTTCATGTAAAATGTCAAATATCAAGATCTGCCCCCTTTCTCAACTGTCGAATTTAGGTATGGGAATCTTTATAAACTTAACTCCCTCTTCTTTCAGAGTTTCTTCTTCAGTTTTAGTCGTAGTCCCTTTTATGTTTCTTGTATCCTCTTCGCCGCTATGTATTTTCAGGGCTACCTTGGCAAACTTGTCCCCAACATCATCAAAGTTTTTGTCGAGATATTCATGAAATAGCTGAAGTGCTTTTATCGGAGAGATGTCTTTTAAACTTTTTTCTTTAGATTCCTCAAGGCCCTTCCCCATTACAGTCACAGACGAGAGAAGCATTTCCACTTCAGAACTTCCACATATAGGACAGGTGATCAATTTCTGAGTCTTCTGATCT
Source organism: Syntrophales bacterium (assembly GCA_030655775.1). Taxonomy (NCBI): domain Bacteria; kingdom Pseudomonadati; phylum Thermodesulfobacteriota; class Syntrophia; order Syntrophales; species Syntrophales bacterium. Next base: position 265 of record JAUSPI010000112.1, on the reverse strand, counting down.
TCAAAAGCCGTCCTGTCATTAAACCACCCCTCGAACTTGTGGTTTTTTTTACACTTAAGGTCATAAATTATCACTGGACTTTTTCCCCTAACACAACCCGGAGAAATCCGGATTAAAATTTCTTTTTATTCTACCACTACTTTAAATCAAAAACAACAATTGAACCTCCCCGCAATAAGTCGCGGGGAATGTACTCGCTGTTGAGTTCAGACACGGCAAAAAATTGTGGACTTTTGTCAAGAGATTATATATCGTCCAATCTGAG
>JAUSPI010000111.1 GCA_030655775.1 Syntrophales bacterium | reverse complement strand
CTGGATATTCGACATAAGCCCAAGCGCAAACAGCAAGTCGCGCTATAAGGTGCGCCATGAGGCCACAGACCCTGCATAGAGCGTTTTTCTCGCCAGGATAAGGGAGTAATAGCTTGAATAAAATTAAGGAGGCTGAGAGTGGCCGGCATTTTTCTGGAAAAGATACAGGATGCCGGAAAATGTATGCGGGCCTACAGATAACCTGAGAGAATATTGTCAGGTGGGGATCGGAACGAGCTTAATGTTTACTCAAGCAAGGCTCCGTGCTTACGCAAAACATCTTCCCGCGTGATTTTGTCGGGAACTCCACGGGGCTTTAAAACTGTTTTGCCGCAGAGGATCAGAATTTCATAGAGATAAAATATGGCGTAGCGATCATAGTGAAAGACAATACATTTGTTGGAGTTTTCCTGCCGTACTTTCTGGCGGAACTTCCTGATACCTGTATCTTCGCCTGCGTCTTCAAGCTCTTCCTGCTTAATCATCCAGTCACGGAAGGCCCTGGTTAGTGCCATGGTCAGAATGGTGAGATAGGCATGGACAAGAAAGCCGGCCTTGCTGTTTTCCGGCGGTCTTTTGATAAACCATCCCTGTTTTGATTCCCTGAACAGTGAGTTCTCGATTTCACTGCGGGCGTCATAACCGTCGTAAACCTTCAGCGGCTTGCTGGCAGGCCCATTGGTCAGGATAACCAGTGTCTTGACATCAGGATTCTTTTCCCTGTATGGATCATGCAAAACAACTACCGCGTTAATGGGATCTGGTATAAAATCGTTTCTGTTTTCATGGCTGCCGCTGCCAAGTTCACCGTAAAACCCGGCGGTCGTCAACCCCTCAAGCCCTACAACATCCCAGGTGTCGATAACCTGCTTCCTGTTCTTTCCATGCCCTGTGGTTCTCTTACGCTCTCTTGTGACACGGTTGCCTGTTTCCACCAGCGAGAGGGCGTCATCGTAGACATATTGGTTTGACTTTGCCGGAATATAAAAGATGATCCCTTTGCTATTGAGCCACCATAACAGCTTGCCGCACATAAAACCGCGATCCAGGGCAATAGAGACAATCACGGCATGTTCTCCAAGGTTGGTAATGGCCTGCTCTATAACCTCTCTTGCCAGAAGAACATCGTGGGTCTCAATAGTGGCAAAACGCATGGCAATGGGAAGACCACTGTTCGGGTCCCAAACCACCCATATCTTGAAACCAAACACCGTGACCCTGATCTTTTTGATTCTTCCCCTGCGTCGCCTGAGTTCAGGGCCTTTTTCCTTGGTCACCTTACCCCGGCTCTCGCATCGCTCGGTGGATTCAAGGTCGGAGGCATCAAGCAATGCCTTTATTTTACGAGGGAAAAATGAGTTCGCCGCCAATATTGAAATGATTTTATTAAAAACCCGCTCCAGGGTTTTGCCGGTAATAGCGACAATAAACGATGCTATAAATTCCGGACAAACCGGTCCCCTTATCGCGGTGTTCTTTTTGTCCTCCCAGTCAGTTTTCGATTTATCAAGACTTCGCCGGTTAACGCCCTGCTTGACCTCATGGCCATTAAATCCTACGAGACGCATAAGGGATTGAGATTGCAATAAAACCGGCCCGGCATGGTAAAAAAACTTCAACCCTGCTACAATACGCATCAGATAGATAAGCATAACCGCGGAAAAAGGAACCGGGCTCTGCCGTTTGCAACGACGTCGCGGGGCAAGCTGTTCGAGAACTTTCATGATACCGAGTTCGTCCAAAAAACAGAAAAATTCATCGAATAATCCGGCATCACCAAGTCCGTATATTTCATGAACTTCCTGTTCATTAGTGAGTTTCTCCGCGATCCCGGCCTGATCTCTTTTGGCGGTGTGCCAGACAAGCCGCTTGAATATGGTTTCTGATGCGTTTTTGATGATATCCATGGTCCCACCATACAGCACAAAAGGCTATTTGTCAAGTGGCGGGGTCGCGTAACCTGTTGATATCATTGGATAAACCAGCCGCCACATTTGACTTTCCTGACATTTTGTGGGAACCAAGTGGGGAAGGGGTGTGTCATCCTTGAATGTCGTTGCAAGAAGGAGACATCAAGGGCATTGTGGGGTCTGATTTGAGCAAGGCGCAGGGCGAGAATGAATTTTCACTTTTGCGTTTTTGTTGAAGTTTTTTCAATTTTTTTCAAAAAAATTATGGCTTATGTCGAATATCCAGACGGAAGGAATTCTGGATGGACACTAAATGTAGTTATGCATAATACTGTATAAATCCCTATCCATCTGGCCATGATCTTTTGCCCGATACTGTTCCACGATATTTTTTAATCTATGATACATCCCCACATCCGAAAGATCGTCGAGCTTCCTGTAAATTCCCCTTCTCCTTCCCAGCCTGTATACGGCCCTCTCCTCTTCCGACAAACTGAAATATCTGTCTATTATGGCAAGAAGCCTTTCCTTATCCCCTGGAAGAGTCCCCTCTAACTCCTCCAGAAGATTTAATATATGATCACTGACAATTGTACTTTCAATACCATCAAGGTTTTTAATGAACAATCCTATTTCTTTTAATATGTCTTCATCCCCTATCGGTCTGAACTCTCCCTTCTTCATCATTTCAGAAAGATCAGTATCCCTTCGCACCTGGAGTGTCCTAAGCCTTATAAATTGGGGATTTATCTGATTCAATGTCTTTGCTGTTTCCTCTGCATGTTCCTTCGACCACCTGTCACCTCCAAGCCCGGGCATTACATACTCGGAAAGTGAGATACCCGATGCCCTGATCCTCTTACCGCCTTCAATATGCTCAAAGGCAGTAACACCTTTTCGGATAAATTTCAGCAGGGGATCATAACCGGTCTCCATACCAATATGTATTCTGGAAAGACCCGCCTTATGAAGCCGCTTAAAATCTTCGACGGATTTCCTGGAAGCGGTATTCGAACGGCAGTACGAGGTAATCCTCTTCACACCTGGAAATTTATCACGGATGAACGAAAGTACCTCAACCAGGTCATCGGTCTTCATAATAATAGAGTTTGCATCCTGGATAAACACAGATTCGCCACCGAAGTAAAGCCAGGCAGCAACAGACCTGAAACTATCGTCGAAATGATTGCCGTTATTAAAGATCATAGAGAGTATGCGCTCCGTAACCTCTCCACCCTCTTCATTTTCCCATGACATCTCTCTTATCCGGTCAGAAATATCCTTCGCCCTTTGTATATCATCTTTAATTTCCTTAACAGATCTCATCCCAAACTTACTTCCACGGTAAGTATGGCAAAAAGCGCATTTGTTCCAAGGACAATTTCTTGTGGCCCTGATAAGAAGACTCTTAGCCTCGCTGGGTGGTCTTATATGCCCCTGCTCAAACGCAAAATCCACTTTCACTCCTCTTATGAACCAAAGTTACATCTTTAAGTAATATAATCACGAAAGGTAACCGGGTCAACACGCAAATACCCGAAAGTTGAAAACCCTTCCCTATTCTGCAAAGATTGAAACTCCCCACCTACAAGGCGGGATTTGCGGGTGCGCTCCCGGTCAAAAGAATGTGGCTTCACCTAACCCGGTCAAATCTAAAAAGAAACAAGGATTTTTACTTGCAAAAGTTATCTGTCAAGGCGTTGAAGGGAAGGAAACCCTTTATTGTGGAAGGAAAAAGAGGGGATTTCTGGCCTTGTTCCCGCACCGGATTTCAAAGTGAACATAAGGCCCGCTACTGTTCTCCGGTTTTCCTAAAAGGGCAATCTGATCTCCCTTTTTAACACTATCACCGGCTTCCACTTTTCTACCTTTCAGATAAGCATACACCGTCGCATATTCATCTTCATGCTTTATTATAATTGTATCACCAAAATATCTCAGCGGGGCAGAGTAACTTACCGTCCCACCTGCCGCAGCCACAACAGGAGTCCCCTCCCTCGCCGATATGTTGATCCCGTTATATTTCATGCCGCTTGGCTGGATACCGAACCTTGAAACCACCTTGCCTTTTACCGGCCATATAAAACGCTTACTATCAAACATTAGCTTTACATGTGGCTTGGTTTTTCCTTTGGCCATATAAACCGTTTTGCGCTTTATCTCCTGTCTTGACGGTATTTTCTTTTCCACCTTCTTCGAGGAACTTAATTTACGCTTAACGGAAGATTCGGACTTTTCGACGGGACGGCTTAAATCCACGGCCTGATCGGCACCGGGAATAAAGAGTACACTATCGGCCTTTATAAGGCGGGGATCGGTTATATTATTTATCTCGGCCAGATCCTGAATATCGGTATTGTATACTTGAGCAATTCCCCAGAGCGTTTCGCCGTTCTTTACACAATGGTAAATCCCTTTTGCACGTTCAGATTCCTTATAATGCACCGCACATGAGGGAATGAACAGAAATATCAGCAAAATAAACACTATTTTTTGACGCAAAACGCTTTACCCCGCTAACAAAGTCTGTTTCAAGTGGTGGAACCTTCAACCTTTGAAGCTATATTTTTATGGATAAAAACCAATCAATATAAAACCGGCCACAAGGAGAAGGACAAAGAGCACTGCAAGAATATTAAAATACCGCCCTATAAACGTTCTTATCTGTTCCCCGAACATGTATATCAACCCCGCAACAAGAAAAAATCTCGCCGACCTGCTCACCACAGAGGCCAGCAGAAACACCGAAAAGTTTATCCTGAATGCCCCTGCCGAAATGGTAAAAACCTTATAAGGTATCGGTGTAAATCCGGCTATTCCAACCGCCCATGCATTATACCGGTTATAAAGTTCAGCCACACTTTCATATTTATCAGTCAACCCATAGAAATTCAAGATGCCAAACCCGATGAATTCCATGAATTGATATCCAATCAGATACCCGAACATACCGCCAAGTACAGACCCCACCGAGCATACCAAGGCATACCGGAAAGCCCTTGCAGGAATCGATACCGCGAGAGCGATGAGGAGAACATCGGGGGGCACCGGAAAGAAACTTGACTCTGCAAAGGCGAGCAGAAAAAGCGCCCATAAACCGTATGGTGTCTCTGCAAAGCGTTCAACCCAATCGTATAATTTTCTTAACTTCCCCACCCATGCTCCCCAATAAGATTAACAAAACGGCATCCACCAAGGTCTTCCTTTTTTATATCTTCAATGTTTTCCGACAGGCGTGTCAGCTTTAACAGCGTCTGTGAATGTCGACTTCCAACCGGCACAACGAGTCTTCCTCCGACGGCCAGTTGCTCTAAAAACGGTTTTGGAACATCAGGGGCACCTGCCGTAATGATGATCGCATCAAAGGGAGCCTCTTCCTTCCATCCGTACGTTCCATCTCCCACCCTGATCAGCACATTGAAACAACCGAGCGAATCGAGCAACGCCCTTGCCTTACTGGCAAGAGAAGCTATCCTTTCAATGGAGAACACCCTGTCAGCAAGCTTTGAGAGTACCGCACTCTGATATCCGCACCCCGTTCCAATTTCAAGAACCTTTTCATCGCCTTTCAATTCCAGCGCCGCGGTCATAAGGGCGACTATATACGGCTGGGATATTGTCTGTCTTTCCCCAATCGGGAGAGGATTGTCATTATATGCCTGATTTATCAACCCTTCATCGACAAAAAAATGCCGTGGGATCATTTCCATAACTTTCAGTACCCGTTCATCCCCGACCCCCCTTGACCGTATCTGAGAATCGATCATTCTCATCCTCTGTTTTCTATACTTGTCCATTACAGCCCCTGATTCGACATATATCTCTTTTGCGGAGGAATCCCGTATATCTCCTCAACCTGTTTATGCCTGCGAAATCCAACAGCCTCTCTGATTACAATGAGGTAGTAATATCTGAGTTTGGCATATTCCCTTGTCCTGTTATACCTGTCTATCTCCCCGTTGATTTCTCTTACCGCCCTTTCTGTCCCATCATCCCCGGACCGAATAAACGCTTCTTTTGAATCAATTATTTTCTCTATCTCCTTGAGCTCTTTCAGGACGGCAAACAGACGTTCGCCGGCACGTCCAAGGGCTTCCGCTCTCTCCTGGAGTATTTCTTCCTGGGTTTTTTCGAATCCATTTTTCAACATATCAAACACTTCCACAGCAGATCATGCGGCATTCACTAGTGAATTACCCCTCCTACAAGGCGGGGCATCTCAAGTAATCTCCTCCCCCTTGATGGGGGAGGACTAAGGTGGGGGTGAAAAACATTTCAGAATTCCCCCTCTCCCTAACCCTCTCCTACCGGGGGAGAGGAAAATATAAGGATGCCATCCCTCCCCGTGCACAGCACGGGGTATTCTGGCATGATTTCATAAAAAGGGGTGGGAGATTACCTGCGTTACCTACCATTTAACAGTTCAGTTTTCAACAGAAAAGCTTCAGTATAACGTTCGAAACTCTCGGCAAGGAAAACGCGCTATCTGCATTTTCACTTTACAACTGAGCTGTGTTTCGTTATTCTTCTTGGGATCAGGGTTGAAAATCATCGAGGATGCCGGTCGACGGGGAGAGAACAATGAAGCCAGAGGTCACGATAAACCGCTCTCTTTTATCCCTTATTGAGGGCGATATAACGAATGAAGAAACAGAGGCCATAGTAAACGCTGCCAACACGAAGCTCGCCGGGGGTTCAGGTGTGGACGGCGCAATTCACAGGGCCGGCGGCCCATCCATTATGGAAGAATGTCGAAAAATAGGACGCTGCCCGACAGGCCAGGCGGTTATTACCACCGGAGGGAATCTCAAGGCAAAATACGTGATCCATACAGTAGGCCCCGTATATATAGATGGAGCCGAAGGTGAGGCGGAACTGCTGAAGAGTGCATACCGGGAAAGTCTCAAACTCGCCTCAGCAAAGGGGCTGAAAAGTATCTCCTTCCCCGCTATCAGCACAGGTGTCTACGGTTATCCCCTAAGCGAAGCGGCCACTATCGCCATTAAAACGGCTATCGATTACCTCAAAGAACACACCGATATAGAAACAGTTCGTTTCGTTCTCTTCGGAAGCAAGGCATACAATACCTTTTCAGAAGAACTGAAGAAGCTGATGGCTTGAGGCACAAAGGCACATAGTTGCAAAGGCACAAAGAATTATTCCTTTACCAAACTAAAGTCTTCGCCTAAAGGCGGGGTTTTCTCCCATTTCTCGAATGGGACAATAAATCTGGGAACAATTTCTTGTTGACACAGAAGTGTCAGTTTCATATATTTTATTACCGATAAGGAGTATTGCGATGCAGATTTTTGTTTCAGGATCTTTGGCCTATGACCGAATAATGGATTTTCCCGGAAAGTTTGCCGATCACATCATGCCGGATAAACTTCATATTATCAATGTTTGCTTTATGGTCAACGGGCTTAAGGAAAATTTCGGCGGTACAGCCGGAAACATTGCATATAACCTGGTCCTCTTGGGAAAACTACCTTTGATTTTGGCTACGGCCGGCAAGGACTTTGACCGGTACGAAGAATGGCTGAGCAAACATGGCCTTCCCCTGAACGGGATCAAGCGCATTGACGAAGAATTGACAGCAGGGGCATATATTACCACTGACATGGCCGATAACCAGATCACCGGATTCAATCCGGGAGCCATGAAGTACCCCTCCCTGTTCCAATTTGACGGTATTGATCCACATAATGCCATCGCCATCGTGGCACCCGGCAGCCTCGAAGATATGCTTGTCTACAGCCGGACTTACAGGGAGCTTCAAGTTTCCTACATCTTTGACCCCGGTCAGTCTATACCGGCTTTCACGGGAGACCAGCTTGCCGAGATGATTACGGGCTCGGATATTCTAATCTCCAATGACTACGAACTGGAAATGATTATGGAGGCCACCGGGCTGGACAAAGATGGTTTAATGGAACGGACCAAAGCCATTATTACCACACTCGGCGAATACGGTTCCCGGCTCGCTACACAAAATCAAGAAACGGCTATCCCTGCAGCAGCTCCGGTCAGGGTGTCTGACCCCACAGGGGCCGGGGACGCCTATCGAGCCGGCCTCATCAAGGGGCTGGTCATGGGGAAAGACCTGGTGGACGCCTCAAAAATCGGGGCAACGTGTGCCAGCTACGCAGTGGAGTGTTGCGGTACACAAGAGCACCGATTCACCGAAGCGGAATTCTGGAAGCGGTACGAGGACAATTTCAGTTGAGACACAAAGTAATATTAAATATCAAAATGCAAAATTTAAAAGTAAAATGATTTTTAATTTTGATATTTGATGTTTTAATTTCCCCTTACATCTCCACCTTCCGGGTTACATCATTCTTGATCATGTTGACTGCATCCATTAGAGCAGAAAACACGTTTTCCCTGAAATCGCCCGCCACCACGATAAACATAACATCATCCCCGGGAAGGAGCTTTCCCTCGTTTACATCAGCTAACACCTCTATTATTCCGGGACGCATCTTCATCTGAGCGACTATCTCTGCCAATCTCTCTCTATCTGCATTAACCACGAGACTGGAAACCCGTTTTCCGTCTCTCGATGTTTCCCTCACCACACCGTTGTGGCAGAGTATCATTCCTGCCTTATGATAGTCGGGATGTTCTTTCACACTCTTGATCATATCGGACAAATTCATACCAGCCTCCTGATAAAAAAGATGTTAAAGGCTACGGGTGAAAGGCTAAAGGTAGAAAAAACAACATCTTAGCCCTTAGCCGTTTGCCTTTGACCTTTAACCTTTAACCTTTCGCCTTTTATCAATTGCTCCCTTGACTAAAAGAGATATTTATGAAAAAAAAAGGTATGTATCGAAAACGAAAATACCAAAAAAATCTCCAGAAACTCGGTGATGTTCTGCAAAAGACATTGAAAAATTTGAACATCTCCAAAAATTTTACAGATCATAAGATATTGGATGCCTGGAATAAGGCAGTCGGACCACAGATATCAGCCCAGACACACCCTGATAGATTAAGAAAAAACACGCTCTTTGTAAAAGTTTCAAACTCCATCTGGATGCATCAGCTCCAGTTCATGAAACTGGACATAATCGACAAAACTAACAAAATCTTCGGCAAGGAAATGATAAAAAATATCTACTTCTCTGTCGGGGTAATACCGAAAAACGAAGAAAATTTCATATTTCCTGAACAACACTCATTGAACGAACGGGACAGTAAAATGATCAGAGACAGTGCGGCCTCCGTATCGGATAAAGAGCTGTCCAATATACTGAAAAGGGTAATGACCAAAGAAATAATCAGGAGGAGAATGAGGGAGAAGCAGAAATCTCCTTAAAAATAGTCTCCATCTCATCTGTATACCCTCCATTTTCTTGATAAATAAAAAGGGGCGGCAAGACCTTCAGTTCTTCTCCTCCACCCTTTTTACCCTCCACCAGCAAGAATTCACCCTCTGAAAAATGGCTGGAGTATACCATCCGGAGTCTCTTAGGCTCAATACCGCATGTTCTCATCTGGAAAAGCAGTTCCACCATCCTGACTACGGGATAGACAAGGTATACACTGCCTGTTTCCTTTACTATATACTTAGCCGATAATAGAAAGTCACGAATTGTACCTTTTATCTCATGTCTTGCTACGGCCTTCTCCAGATCGGGATTTATCCTTCCCGAATTTAACCTTCTGTAAGGAGCATTGAAGATCACCGCATTGAATGATTGCGGAGTAAAAAGAGCTTCAACCTCGCCGATATCACCCGAAACAATCTCAATCCTGCTTTCGAGATTGTTCATTTTAACGCTCCGTCTTGCCATATCAGCAAGCTCGTGCTGGATTTCTACTCCGACCATCTCCCCACAGTGAAATCGGTGAGAAAGAATCAACAGTATAACTCCACCCCCTGTTCCCAGATCGATGACACTATCATCTCTCTTCAGCTGGACAAAATGGGTCAGGAGGAGAGAATCAACAGAAAATCGGTATCCCCTTTTTTTCTGCAGAATTTTGAGTTGGCCTCCGAGAAGATCATCAATCGTTTCCCCTTCCCTTCTCAGATTAATATCTATCTCTTTTTGTCGTACCGTATTTCCCGCCATATTATTCCAATAGATGAACAAATATGCCGCTCCTCGGTTTGGGTCCAAACCAGGTAGATTTCGGAGGCATTATCCTTCCCGCATCGGCAATATTCATCATTTGAGTCAGAGTCGTCGGATACAGGGAAAACGCCACGGCGAACTCACCTGAATCGACAAGCTCCTCCAGTCTCCCCATCCCTGCCGGGCCGCCGATAAAGTCAATCCTTTCATCACTCCTCGGATCACTGATACCGAGTATAGGGTTCAATATATTATTCTGAAGTATAGAAACATCGAGAATGCCCTCGACATCATTTTTATCATAACTGCCGTCCTTAGCTTTCAGCCTGAACCAGGTGCCGCCTAAATACATCCCAAATTCATGCAATTCTCCGGGTGATTTATCTTCGAAATTCCTGGATATCGAAAATTTTTCAGCAACTTTCTTGATAAATTCTTCTTCACTCAAGCCATTCAAATCTTTGACGATCCTGTTATAATCCATTATCCTGATCTGATCATGGGGAAAGAGAACGGCCATCATGTAATTGTACTCCTCATCCCCTCTATGATTCTGATTCTCGATCCTGCGCTTCCCGGCAACCGTCACGGCAGCCGCCGCCCGGTGATGACCATCCGCTATATACAGTGAATCTATCTCTAAAAATTCTTTTTTTATATTCTTGATATCCTCTTCATTATCGGCAATCCAGGCCGTATGAGAAATACCGTCATCAGCAGTAAAATCATACTCGGGCCAGGCATTTGTAATCTTTTCAACAATCCGATCAATTGAATCTCTGCCCCTGTAAATTGTCAGTACCGGTCCTGTATGGGCATTTACCGCGGCTATATGTTCTGTTCGGTCAATCTCCTTATCCACCCGTGTCAATTCATGTTTTTTTATCCGGCCGGATTCATACTCCTCAACACTCACTCCGGCAACTATTCCATACTGTTCATGTTTGCCTTCTCTCTGGCGATATATGTAAAAACATGGCACACTCTCCTGGAATAAAATGCCCTCGTTGAGCAGTGTATCAAAATTTTTTCTTGCCGTTTTGTAGACTATATTGTCATGGATATCCACCTCCGGCGGCAAATCTATTTCCGATTTTATTACATGTAAAAAGCTTCTTGGATTTCCTTCAGCTATTTTTCTTGCTTCGTCCGAACTGACAATATCATAAGGATACGAAGCTACCTCTTTAACAAATTCCTTCCGTGGTCTAACAGCCCTGAAGGGAACAATAACAGACATAAAAATTTCCTCCACCTGAGTTCAGGGCATTTTTAACACACCGGCACATTCAAAGCAACGCAAAAACAGACAAGAAGAAATCTTTCACTTTTTTCTCAATTATAGTATTAATGAGCTACTGTCGTTTTGTGCCTCTAACCCGTAGGGCAGGGCTTTAGCCCCTGCATGAACAACAGCAAGCCTGAAGGCTTGCCCTACTAAAGACGGAGGCTTTATCCCAAAGGCTTGCCCTGCAAGGGCGGAGGTTTTATCCCATTTCCACAGGAAAACAATAAAACCACATCAAGAAGAAAGATTAACTATGAACGCTACCAGACTTTTCATCCATGGCCTCGAAAGCAGCAGCGGGGGAACCAAAGGCGTCTTTTTCAGGAAACAATACCCCGATATGATTATCGAAGATTTCAGGGGATCACTTGAAGAAAGAATGGTCAAACTGAACAAAATCCTCTCGGATAAAACAGACTTGATACTGGTAGGATCCAGTTTCGGGGGGCTTATGGCCGCCATTTACACCTGTAACAACAAAAATAAGGTAAAGAAACTGATTCTGCTGGCACCGGCTCTCAACCAAGAAGAATTTAAATCATATCTGGATAAGAAAGTCGACGTTCCGGTTACTGTTTATCATGGCAGGAATGATAATGTGGTACCGGTGGAATCCGTCCGAACGATCGCCTGTTCGGTCTTTACAAGGATAACCTACAATATTGTCGACGATGATCATCCCCTCAGAGAAACATTTAAGTCCTTTGACTGGGATGAACTGTTAAGTTTAGATTCTGTCATGAGATAAGTGTTTTTATTTCTTGACAAGATTCGCTTGCTAACTTAGCATCTAAAGAAAATGCCGGAGATTAAAGAGACAACATGTATTCAAAAAAGGTGGTTATACGCTATTCCGCAGATATTATAGATCAACCGATCATATATCAGCTTGCAAAAAAACATGACTTGGCATTCAACATACTGAAAGCGAGGATATTCCCTCGAAGAGAAGGGATAATAGTGCTGGAACTGAGCGGTACGAAGGAAAACTTTGACAAAGGCATCCGATTTCTTAAAGAGACGGGGCTAAAGGTCGAACCACTCTCGAAAAGCGTCACTCAAAACATAGATAAATGCGTCCATTGCGGTGCCTGCACGGCATTCTGTCCAACCGATGCACTCCACTTAGATAAAATATCGATGGAGGTACTTTTCGACCCGGAAAAGTGCAACGGATGTGAATTATGCGTCTCAGCCTGCCCGGTAAGAGCAATGGAGGTAGATCTTTTTTAACATAAGCATAAGAGCCGCTGCCTGCCTGTACGTACCCGCACGCAAACATGCCCTACCTCTATGTGCCTTTGTTACTTTGTGCCTCTGTGCCTCAATCTATTAATCCGAAGTGGCTTTCTTCACCCGTTCCACTATCCCCTCCAGGTCTTTCACAAGTTTTTTCCCCTTTTCAACTACCTTACCGGTCTTGTCCTTAACTTCACTAATTGTTTTCTTGACATTTTCAGGAAATTCTTCAGGAGCCTTGTAATAATAATACCCGCAGAGAGCTGCCAAAATTAGACCGGATATCAATACCATTTTTAACAATTTCTTAAAAATGAAGAAGACCATCAGAAGTACAACAGCTGCAAGTACAATAAGGGCAATTGGATTGGCCGACAAATAATTGATGAATTCTTCCACAACAGGACCTCCTTGCTTGATTGTAAAACCTATATTTTCCAGTAGATTGCTACTGCATAATCCGGGTTAAAGGATTAGCATAAATGTTCATTAAAATCTATCCAATCTTTTACACTTGACAAGGATAAGTCTTAGTCTTAGTGTCTTGCATTAAATATCCACCGGAGCGCTATGGATCCAATGAACGGGAAAAAGGTACTGGTCGGTATAAGCGGTGGTGTCGACAGCTCGGTTGCGGCATTTATCCTCATGGAAAAGGGATATTATGTGGAGGGTCTCCACATAATGAACGGATTCCCGAACAGGGGTGAAAGAGATGCACAATTGGCGGCCACAAAATTAAAAATCCCCCTCCGCAAAATCGACCTGACAGTTGAATTTAAAAGGGAAGTGGTAGATTATTTTATTTCTGAATATATGGCCGGAAGGACACCCAATCCTTGCATTAAATGCAACAGGGAAATAAAATTCAAATATCTTTTGAAAAAGGCAAGAGAATGGAATTTCGATTATATCGCCACCGGTCACTACGCACGTATCGAACGTGACATTAGTGAAAACAAATTGAAGCTCCCCGCAACAAGTTGCGGGGAATCTCCGACTGTTAAGGAAAATGTTTTTCGTGTTCGCTCGCTAACCCCGCAACAAGCAGCGGGGAATGCGCTCGCTGTTCAGTTCAGTCTCCTTAAAGGAGTCGACAGGAACAAAGATCAATCTTATTTTCTCTTCTTTTTCGGTCAGGAGGAACTCGCTAAAATCCTCTTCCCGAATGGAGATAAGACAAAAGGGGAGATAAAAAGGATCGCCTCACAAATCGGGCTTGAATCCTTAGCAATAAAAGAAAGTCAGGAGATATGTTTTATCCCCGACAACAATTACAGGAATTTTATCAGGGAAAATGTTAAAGCAGTATATCCTTCGCCCGGGAATATAATCGACAGAGAAGGAAACATCCTCGGCAGACACCCAGGAATACATTCTTTCACCATTGGACAGAGAAGAGGTCTCAACATCTCTTCAACGCACCCCTATTATGTCCTTGAAATCAACAAGGAAAAAAATGAGGTCGTCGTCAGTAGAGGCGATGATCTTGACCTCCAGGGGCTTACAGTTAAGGATGTCTGCTGGGTTTCCCCTGATTATCCCGGACGGGAAGAAATAGAGGCGACTGTTCAAATAAGATACCGCCACAAAGGCACCCTTTCACGAATAACCACAAACCGCTTAGACAAAAGGACCTATGTAAAATTTATAAACCCGGAAAAGGCGGTAGCACCGGGCCAGGCGGCGGTCTTTTACCGTGGAGAACAGCTTCTCGGTGGCGGATGGATTGAGTAATTACCCATTGCGGGTTCTGAGTTCTGAGTTCTGGGTTCTCAGTTAAAAAACCCGGAACTCAGAACTTTGAACTTTGAACTTTGAACTCAGAACTTTAAGCTCGAAACTTTGAACTTTGAACTTTGAACTTTGAACTCGAAACTCTCATACAAAATAGCGGTAACTACGCTCGGATGCAAGGTCAACCAGTATGAATCCGCCGGCATCATCGAAAAGCTTGCCGGAAGTGGTTTTATCAATGTGCCTTTCAACAACTCAGCGGACATGTATATCATAAATACGTGCACCGTTACCGCCAGAACGGACTACCAGTCGAGGCAGCTGATAAGAAAAGCCTACAGGAACAACCCGAAAGCCTCCATAATAGTAACGGGATGCTATGCTCAGAGAGCCCCCGGCGATTTATCCGGACTTCCGGGGGTGGCCGCTGTGGTGGGAAACGCAGAAAAAGAAGACATACCCGATATTATCCGGAATATGGTAAACGGGGAGCAGCAGATCCTCGTCGGCACAATCGGTCACGTTAAAAATATTTCAGGGTTCCCTGTTACGAGATTTCCGGAACACACAAGGGCATTCCTCAGGATACAGGACGGATGCAATTCCTTCTGCAGTTACTGTATCGTTCCCTATTTGAGGGGACGAAGCAGAAGCCTTCCCGAAAAAGATGTCCTCGATCGGATCGGGATACTTGGAAAAGCGGGACACAGGGAAATTGTCCTGTCGGGCATCCATTTAGGCGTCTACGGCGAGGACCTCTCTCCCCCCGCGAGCCTCCTCACCCTTCTGAAAAAAATAGAGGAGAATAAAACGGTGGAAAGGCTGCGCCTGAGTTCCATAGAACCGACCGAGGTAACAGATGAAATGATTTCCCACATAAGGGATTCAAAAATAATCTGCCCGCACCTTCACATACCGTTCCAGAGCGGAGATAATAAAATATTGTCACTCATGAAAAGGGATTATAACACTAAACTGTTCAGAGGCCTCATAGAAAAGCTCCTGAACGCAATACCGGACATCGCCCTGGGTATAGATGTCATGGTCGGGTTTCCCGGAGAGGGAGAGAAGGAGTTTGCAAATACCGTTGCATTTATCGAGGAAATACCTGTCGCATACCTTCATGTGTTTCGATACTCTAAACGCCCCGGAACCCGATCATCGGCTCTCCCCGGCGAGGTTGCAGAGGATGTTAAAAAGGAACGCTCGAAGATACTTAGACTGCTCGGAAAGGAGAAACGGGCAGCCTTCGCTGAAAGATTTATAGGAAAAAGTCTCTCTGTTTTAATTGAAGACAAAAAAGACAGGGATACCGGGCTACAGAAAGGGTTTTCAGAAAATTACATCCCTGTTCTTATTACAGAGAACACCGCATCTCTTGCCAACAATATCGTTGCCATCATAGCAGATAAGAGAGATGGAGGAAAACTACTCGGAAGGAAAATCGCACATGGATAAAGAGAGAACTGAAAAACTCAAGGATTTCGAGAAAAGAATTTCTTATACTTTTAACGATATAAGCCTCTTAGATAATGCCCTCACGCACCGATCGTATGTGAATGAGAAACAGGAACTCTTGTGCAAGGATAATGAAAGGCTGGAGTTTCTGGGAGACGCCGTACTTGAACTCTGTATCAGCGATATATTGATGAAAAAATTTCCGGATTATACAGAGGGGCAACTTTCAAAACTGAGGGCATCCCTGGTCAATGAACAAGCACTCTCTGAACTGGCAAAATTTTTCCACCTCGGCGTTTTTATCCTGCTCGGCAAAGGGGAAGAATCCTCCGGTGGCAGAAATAAACGATCCATCCTCTCGAACACCTTCGAGGCGTTGATGGCCGCAATATATCTCGATTCCGGATACGAAAAGATCCACAGGCTTATAACCGACCTGTTCCAGGCCTTAATCGTAAATGGGCTTGATCAGACCATTTACAGGGACTATAAAACTTACGTCCAGGAGATCAGCCAGAACAGATTTAAGGTAATACCGGAATACGCACTAATTAATCAATATGGCCCCGATCACGATAAAATATTTCAGACAGAACTGGTTATTCCAGGCATACTGAAAACAACCGGTACCGGAAAAAATAAAAAGGACGCGGAGCAACAGGCAGCAAAGAAGGCTTTAGAAGAACTGGAAGAGAAATGACGCAACTGATAATTCCCATATTTGTCATCTACCGCGGATGCCCGAATCGATGCGTATTCTGCAATGAAAAAATAACTGCCGGTGATTTCCCTGACAGAATAACAGAAAACACATTCAGGGAAACAGTGTACAGGTATCTCAATAATAAACGACGAAAGGCAGATAACATCCAGATAGCGTTTTACGGCGGCAACTTTACCGGCATCGATAGAGCCTATCAAACCGAACTTTTAGGGTTTGCACAACACTTCATAGAAAAAGGGCTGGTAAACTCCGTCAGGATTTCCACAAGACCCGATCATATCGATAATGAAAGTTTGAGCCTGCTTGAAAAATTTCATGTCAGGACTGTAGAGATCGGCGCTCAATCAATGGTTGATGAGGTTTTGAATCTTTCCAACAGAGGACACTCAGCCGCAGATGTGAAAAACGGAATAAGGATTCTCAAAGAAAGGGGGGTCGAGACGGGCATGCATCTCATGGTGGGACTCCCCGGAGACACCGAAAGCAGATTCAAATACACAGTTGATGAAACCATAGCTCTCCATCCCGATACGGTGAGAATCCATCCGACCATCGTCTTCAGTGATACTGCTCTGGCAGAGTCTTACCGCAATGGAGACTACCGTCCGATGACCATCGGCGATGCGATCGAATATTGCAAATACGCCCTTATGAAATTTGAAGAAGCTGATATTACCGTCATAAGGCTCGGTCTTCAGACGACGCGAGAGATGGAAGAGGACGGCAGTATTGTAGCGGGGCCATTTCATCCCGCATTCAGATCACTCGTCGAGGGGTCTATCTTTCTCGATATGGCATCTTCTCTCCTGGAGCGGACCCGAATCAGAGACAAGGAGATAACGTTTACTCTCTCTCCGGGAGATGTTTCAAA
>JAUSPI010000110.1 GCA_030655775.1 Syntrophales bacterium | reverse complement strand
AACAAACTTGCCCCGATTGTAACAGCGCACAGTCTTACAGAACTCATCGATAACAGAGATGTCAATGATCAGCCCTTTGTCTGGCTCCCCTTCCACTTTTTCCCCGGAAACGAGGGACAGGATTCACCGAACGCTTGATCTGCCGCAAAGACCGCCCCCTGATTAACGAGCTGATCGACCATTATCTTGAGCTGCATGAACGCCCATTCGCGCTGGAGCTGATTGGCCTGACCGCTCACGTCTACGCGGACACCTTTTCACACTTTGGTTTCTCCGGTGTCAGTTCAAGACGAAACAAAGTCGATGCCGGCACCATAATCCCCAAAAATGCCACAGCCCCGACCGCGACATACCTGGACAAAAAGCTCGACAGCTTCTTTCGCAAATTCGGCCTTGAGGGAGGCCTCTGGACTAATATAAGAAGGACAATCATCAGCGATGGCGCCGAGATAGCATCAGGCGCCCTGGGACATGGAGCAGTGGCGACCCTGCCCGATCTTCCCTATCTTCAATGGAGTTTCGAATATGAGCAATCGTCCGAAAAATCTGAGCATAACAATGCGGAGGCATACCTTGAAGCATGCGAAAAACTGCACAATATGTTTCAAAGATTCCTGGCGCCCAGCGCAGGCCATGACGACGGCACAGGCGGCGTTGATTTCAGCACAGTTGAAGAACGCGTGAGAGATATCCTCTCATTTCAAAACGGAAAAGCAGAGCGGTCCGAAAAATGGCGGACAGCCTTCACCAAAGGACAGCTTGGAATAAAACCCGGCGAGGAAATCCCCCATTATGACCCTGAGCCATGGAATAAACAAAGAGATCATTTCCCCGCAATGGACAAACCGGAAAAAGCCGCCGCAAGCGAAGTGTACCACTTCTACCAGGCCGCCAGCCTCCACCGGCATTACACACTCCGCGAGCTGCTGCCGAAACACCAGCTGGTTGTAGTTTAGGGAAATAGGGCACGGGGACATGACCCGATTTAGTCCCATCAAATCGGGATCGTGTACCCAGACAGCCAACACGCAACTCGTAACCCGCAACCCGACCAATAACGACAATAAGGAAAGCCTGACCCCACTATTTCTCAGACCAAATGAACCAGACAAACCCACTATGACACTCTGGAAACAAGAAATTGATAAATTGAGCAGTATTCTACATGGGATTTCCTTCTTGGGATACGATGGCACCGAATACAGCGTTGATGAAGGGTTTCGGATTTGGCAGGAATTGACGATTGATGTGAGAGAGAAAAAGCGATCTATCTACCTCATTGGCAACGGTGCCAGCGCCTCCATGGCCAGTCACTTTGCCGCTGACCTTGCAAAGAACGCCCATCTGCACACAGAGGTTTTCTCTGACCTTTCTCTTATCACTGCTATATCGAATGATATGGGCTATGAGTGGGTATTCGCGGAACCTTTGCGACGTCGCGCTAAAAAAGGAGATATGCTTGTGGCCATAAGCAGTTCCGGTGCCTCGAAAAATATCTTGAACGCCGTCGAAGTTGCCCGGGAAATCGGCTTGAAGATTATAACCCTTTCAGCCATGTCATCAGAAAATCCGCTTAGATCATCAGGGGACCTCAACATTTATGTTCCTGCTGAAACATACGGCTACGCCGAAACATGCCATGCAGCGATCCTGCATCATTGGATGGACATGGTAGAAAATAAAGAAAGTTAAACGTTAGGAAACCATCATGCGTTACAAAAAAAAGATCAAACCGCTTAATGAACTGGCTGAGCTGCTGTCATCATTACGAAGTGAGGGCAACAAAATCGTGCACTGCCACGGCGTATTCGACCTGTTGCATGTGGGTCATATCCGGTATCTTGAACATGCAAAAAAAATGGGAGACACGCTGGTTGTCACGGTCACGCAGGACCATCATGTTAACAAAGGGCCGAATCGCCCCGCATTCACTGAACACCTCCGTGCCGAGTCTCTTGCTGCCCTGGATTGTGTTGACTATGTGGCGGTCAACCAGTGGCCTACAGCCGTTGAAACAATTAAGCTCCTGAAACCGGATTTCTATGTCAAGGGTTCTGACTATAAAGACAGCAAGGATGATATAACCGGCAAGATTAAAGATGAAGCAGAGGCTGTTCAATCCATAGGCGGCGAAATTCGCTTTACCGAAGATATTACCTTTAGTTCTTCGCACTTAATCAACAGTATCATACCGTCATTCGATGAGGAGACCAACCGGTATCTGCACGATTTTCGCCGTAAGTATTCGCCGGACGATATTCTCAGTCAGATTGAAAATCTCCGTGAGTTAAAGGTTCTGGTAATCGGCGAAGCAATTATTGACGAATACGTCTATTGCGAATCTATGGGCAAATCGGGAAAGGAATCCGTACTGGTTATGAAATACCTTTCGAAAGAGCGGTATGCCGGAGGCGCCCTCGCCATTGCCAATCACCTGGCTGATTTTTGTGACAGTGTTTCAGTGGCATGTTATCTTGGCGCCGAAAAGACCGAAGAAGACTTTGTGAGGAATACCTTAAAAGCGAATATTGACCCCTTGTTCGTTTACAAATCTGAATCTCCCACTATTGTTAAACGCCGTTTTGTGGACAGTTATTCCTTAGCTAAACTTTTAGGGGTCTATAAACTTAATGGTGAACAGTTGAACCCGGATGAAGAAAATATACTGTGTAATATCCTGGAAGAGCGTTTACCGGAATACGATGTTGTCATTGTCGCGGATTATGACCACGGCTTGCTTACACCCAATGTCATCGATCTCTTAACGAACAAATCCAGATTCCTCGCAGTTAATACGCAGATTAATGCGGCCAACATGGGTTTTCACGCAATCTCCAAGTATGCGCATGCCGATTACGTTTGCATACACGAGGGAGAGATAAGACTCGACAGGCGCAGCCGAAAAGGCGATCTGAAGGATCTGGTCCATGATCTGGCAAACCGGATGGGAGATCCTTCAATAATGATAACACGGGGGAGCAATGGAAGCCTTTTCTATCGCAAGGATGAAGGGTTCACTTCATGCCCAGCGTTTGCAGTAAAAGTTGTCGATCGCATAGGAGCAGGAGATGCGGTGTTGGCCTTGACAGCAGTGATGTCTGCAGATAGTATTCCCGCGGATGTGATAAATTTTGTCGGCAATCTTGTTGGTGCGGATGCAGTGTCGATTGTGGGAAATGAAAGATCCATAGACCGGGTAAAACTGTTGAAAAGCATTACAGGCCTTATGAAATAGGCCGGGTATGGCACGAATTCAGGTAGGATTAATCGTAGAGTGCTCCCTCCGTGGGGCACAGAGACCCCAC
>JAUSPI010000109.1 GCA_030655775.1 Syntrophales bacterium | reverse complement strand
AATTAAATCGGCTGGATTTACATGACCGTTGGTTATGAGATACCACAAATCGTAAAGATCGCGTGGCTCGTTTCTTGCCGGGTCAAGAAGAGCGACGATCTTCTCCGATACGATCTCGTTGAGCGAATAAACCCCGATTCTTTCCTTCTCTGGCAGATCCTCATATTCATCGTATGCTTTGAGAACGGGTTTTGATGCTATGGGAAAGACGAGTTTTTCATTTATTGTGATATCCACTTTGGCCTCTTTAGCAGATACACCTGGCAGGGGTCCTTCGTATCCGAGGAAAAAGGTATGACAGTTCTCATGTGAATGTCGATCATATCGGCTGATTCGAAGTTTGATTCCCGAGGCTTGCTCTACATATTCAAAAACAAGGGCAAGGTACTCCTCAATTTTTTCAAAAGAAACATCTTCTCGCAGGGTGAAATCGAGATCTTCGGAAAAACGGTAGTCCGGGATGTAACATTTCTTGATGGCCGTGCCGCCTTTAAAGGCCAGGAGGTCTGTGAGAGATGTTTTTGACAGGCCCACGAGGAACCAGGACAGGCAATAGTCCCTTTCAAGAACAGTCTCCGGAATACGGCGGCCACCTTTCTGAGCGAGACGATTCGATAGTAAAGACAGGTTTCTCTGAGGTATCATTATGTTTTTACCACGGATAGGAGTTCGTCAGGCGACACATTGAGCTGCAATCTCCACTTCCTGACGAACTTTCCTTCAGACGGAAGAAGCGGATCAAGCCTTACATAACTCTCTGTCAGAAGCTCCTGAAGGGCTTTCCGGTTTTCCGGGGAGCCGATTCCATAAATTTCCAAGATATAGCCCAGCCTGCGTATGACAGCGCCGATGCCCATCCTTAGCGCATATTCGATCAGCCGGTCTGTGTTCAGATCCTGTTGGCGCATCCATATCCCTTTAGACGTTTCCGTAATACCGCCACAGTGCTCGGGTTGTTGGAGACAGTCGATAATGGTTTTTTCCATATTACTTACAGTCACTTTTTCCTGTTTACTCACCCATTGTTCGGTCATACCGAAAAAATGCTCCTTCTTACAGGTAATGAATTTAAAATCGGTGCCCAGAATATTAATTGTTCGGCGTTTTTTCAGTGTCGTTACATGTACGACAAGCTGTGGTTGGGTGACCATCCCGTGAATTTCCATGGCGGTACCATGAGAAAGATAATAATCCTTCCCTTCAATAAGTTCATGGGCGAGGATGAGGGGGTTGCCCATGTATTCCCTTTCCTTTCCAAGTTCGAGGGGCACGATAATAAACAAGCCTGGTTTCAACCGTGTCACTACACCCCTGTTTACGAGATTTCTTGTAAGGCTACGGGCGGAGGCCTCTTCCAGGCCAAGAATTCGCTGGACGTCTTCCAGGCGAAAGATCAATTTATATTCCTCGTAGAGTGTGGTGACTAGATGGGCGGCCTGAGGTCCAAGGGTTTTCATTTTTGTGTTATTTTTCAGATTCATAATGTGCTTCCTGGTGGCACATTTAGCACTTAAACAATAACATTGTCAATAGGAAATTATGCTTTAATCACATTTCGTGTCGTGATAAGACACAAAATGTGACTTCTTTATGACAATGTTGCTTTGAATAAGTTCTTATGCCTATTAGATCCTTATTGTGACTCCAGAATGGAAAAAGATATTGATACCTTGTCTATAAGAAAGCCAAAGGTAAGAAAAAAATCGAAATAAGCGCCATTGAGTGGCTTATGCCCTTTAAGTGACCTCTTTTCACCGAGATGTGTGTTTGAAGAAATAGCAAGGAAAGTTAAAGGGGTAGCCGTAAGTGGCTACCCCTTTTTTATCCGCTACCACAACCCCTCAGCCTGACAGGGTTCCTTTACAAATAAATTCTCATTTCCCTGAATCTTCTCTATCCTCTCACACCTTTTACATTCCTAGGTATCGACAGGATCTTCTTTGTCCCACGCATCAAAAAGTTTCCGGTTCTTTTTACTGATAATCCCATATCCCGGATAGGCCCAGTCCATATAGAAGTACGTCCGTGCAATATCTCCCCGTTTTTCAGGTGGCGGTTCCGCTTTTCTATCTTCAATCTCCATGTCACAGTTTCCGAATTCTCTTTTTTCTCCCGGGATAATCCCATAGGGGTAGTTTGAGCGAAGACCGTTGATTTCCCCCACAGCGGGCACAAGGTTGTACATATCTGCCTGCATGTATCGGTACTGAGGCTGAATCTTTTCGACACATTTCCGGCCTTTATAGGGTTTGCCCTTGGATGTTAGACAGTCTGGACTTTCGTTCTTCCATTCGGGAAAGTTATGTCCAAACTGATAGGCTGGCACTATGTGCTCCCACTCAACGCTTTTTGCGCGTTCCCATTTTTTCTTAGGGGTGTATCTATCCGAGGGAATGATTTTCTTTTTCATGGTGAATGGACAGTTGCAGTAGAATGTGGTGAGGTGGTCTGAGTATACTTGTTTTAAAAGGATCATCTTTACTTTGCTGAATGACTGGAATCTGGTATTGCCTTTGTCAGCAGCATAGGAAAATCCTCCTATCAAGCAGATTATTAACAAAGCTATGAGAAATGATGAAAATCTCTTCATTGCTTTTCCCTTATCGGAATACCTTGTATATTATGTGTTCATCAACCGTTAATTTTATCCTTTAGCCTCGAAGAGCACCTGAAAGTAACAACCTTTCTTGCTTCCAATATGATACTTTCTCCTGTTTGAGGGTTCCTTCCTTTCCGGGCGTTCTTTTCATTGACGCAGAACTTCCCGAATCCGCTGATCATGACGTCCCCACCGTTTACGAGAGATTCTTTTATTGTCCCAAGGAAACATTCGAATATTTCTGTGGATCTGTTTAAGGGAAAACCAAACTCGTTCCGTATTGATTTAATTACTTCTGCTTTTGTAAGGGCCATGGGGAAGGTACCTCCTTTGATAATAAGGGTGTTTGTATTTTATGGGGCATATCGATAGAAAAAATACTTGTATATCACAATTTTGTCAAGGAAGAACAGATAGATAATGACTGCAAACGAATTAACAGTCAATTGCCTTTTAATGGGTGCTGTCTCAATGAATTGTCGATGCAGGTTATCTGTGCTGAAAAACATAAATTCAAGCTCGATCCCCACCGTCTTTCTTACAGGTCAAAGCTGGCATATATTAGTGGCACTCGTGTTCATATATAGTAGAGGACTTGTTATGGCGGATCTGCAATACATAAAAACGAACAGTCTCAGGGACAAAGCTGGAAAAAACCGGGACAGTGCCAGGGAAAAGGGAATAATTATCTTACTGGTGTCTCTGGGCTTTTTTGTTGTGATCGGTGGATTGGGCCTGCTGGAAATCGGGATAATTGGATTGGTACTGGCTGGTATGGTCGGTTTATGTGTTATGTTCGGCACCGGCACCGATACTATAATTGCCGAAGCTGGTGCTGATGGCGAGGAATACGCGTTAAAAACACTGTCAGAACTGGATGACAGCTACACCATATTCAACCAGGTAAGGATACCCTGTAAAGAATCTAAAACCGGGTACAGGGAAGCCGATTTTGTTGTGTGTGGACCCAATGGAATATTTGTCGTCGAGGTGAAGAATAATAAAGGGATAATCGTGGGAACTGAGGCCGATCCGAAATGGGAAGTGCGAAAGGTCGGTGGAGGGGGAACCCCGTATTCTGATCATATGAGAAACCCTATCAGACAGGTCAGGTCTCATATCTTTCCCTTGAAGGAGTACTTTGTATCCAAGGGTATCAATGATGTCTGGATTAACGGAGCGGTGTTGTTTACCAATCCGGAGAGTGCATTGAAACTGCATATCAGCGGAAGGGTTCCTGTTTTGAGGCCTACCAATATTGAGGATCACATCACGAAACATAGACAAAGATGCTCTTTTAGACATCAGCATAAAGTTGTTTCCGCGCTGACGAGGCTACACGTAGTGGAAGTATAAATAGCGTCGTTCTTTCGAATCCTCGACATCAAGAAAGTCAAAACACAATTCTACCTTCTTGGCCCAAATTCATGAAGACAAAAATATTCTTATGCAATAACAGTAAGTTAAAGACGGCCAGCCTCGTTTTCTGGCACTACATGTTTGAGTGGTCATAGAATCTTTTTCACCATCCGTCCAGGCACAGAAGCAATGTTCAAGGC
>JAUSPI010000108.1 GCA_030655775.1 Syntrophales bacterium | reverse complement strand
GCCTTGAACATTGCTTCTGTGCCTGGACGGATGGTGAAAAAGATTCTATGACCACTCAAACATGTAGTGCCAGAAAACGAGGCTGGCCGTCTTTAACTTACTGTTATTGCATAAGAATATTTTTGTCTTCATGAATTTGGGGTAAGTCCCTGTGCAAAAGAATGGCTCCTGCCTCGATGGCCTGGTGAGCAATGAGCGTTTTTCTCCGGCAGCTTCAAAAACTTCTGCAACATCTTGTAGTTACTTTCTCTTGACAGGCAAGAATATTTCATCTTATACTTTTGTTACCCTACCAAAAAAGGAGTAGCTTCATGCCGCGTCGTTACTTTCACTTTTGGCTGTTATTCATATCTTTAGCCCTTATTTTCCCTCCAAATATAAGTGCGGCTTTTCGTCAGGTTGAGAATGATCAAAGCTATGCATCTGATAGAGAACCATCCGGAGAAATAATATTAGCACAAAGGCGAGATGACTGGCGCAGGAGACAACAGATAGAGCAGCAGCGCCGGATCCAGGCCGAGAGAAGGCGCAGACAGCAGATAGAGCAGCAGCGCCGGATTCAGGCCGAGAGAAAACAAAGGCAGTTAGAACAGCAAAGACGGCTTGAACCGCAGAGAAAACAAAGACAGTTAGAGCAGCAAAGGCGGCTTGAAGCGCAGAGAAAACAAAAGCAGATAGAACAGCAAAGACGGTTCGAAGCGCAAAGAAAACAAAAGCAGTTAGAGCAGCAGCGACGGCTTGAACCGCAGAGAAAACGAATACAGTTAGAACAACAAAGGCGGCTCGAAGCGCAGAGAAAACAAAGACAGTTAGAACAGCAGAGACGCCTGCAAGCTGAAAGAAGGCGCTGGGCAATAGAACGTCAGCGACAAATAGAAGCCGGGATTGCCCAGAGGGCAATAGAGCGCCAACGACATCTGGAAGCAGAAAGATGGCGATTAGCGGGAGAGCCTGAAAGGCGCTTGGAAGAGGAGAGGCTGCAGAGGGAAGAAGAGCGCCAGAGGCGTCTGGAAGAAGAAAAATGGCAGAAGGAGATGGAGCGTCAAGACCGCCTGGAGGAAGAAAAATGGCGGAGAGAAGAAGAGCGTGAAAAACGTCTGGAAGCAGCAAGATTAAAGATGGAAGAAGAAAAATGGCAGAAGGAGATGGAGCGACAAAACCGTCTGGAAGAAGAAAAATGGCGGAGAGAAGAAGAACAGCGGGAGCTTAAGGAAAAGAAACCTGAACAGAGGCGCGCCGAGAAAAAAGTTGATGAATCTTCGTATCCTAAAGTAAAAGTTTCCTCCTCGTGGCGAGCACCCAAAAATACGAGGATACTGTCTGTGGCAGTTGGTAATTTTAAGGACGCCTCTATCCAACAAGTAAGCAATGCCACCTCCGATGCGAAACATCTTGCCTCTTTCGCAAGAGCTTCCGGTATCCCGGAAGAGAACATAACCCTCCTTACTAACGAAAAGGCGACACGTAGTGAAATAATGGATAATTTGGCGAAACTCAAAATGGCCACGACAGAGGAAACGGAAACAGCCATTTTATACTTCTCCGGACACGGGGCACCGATTATGAAAAACGGAAAAATCGTTGACTCTGTCATTGTTCCCTATGATGCAAAGGAAAGCAGTATGGAGCACACTGGCATAAAAATATCAACACTTCGGGAAGTCCTCTCAAATGTGAGCGGTAACTGGATTGTAGTCCTTGACTCCTGTTTCAGCGGCAAACCAGGCCGCAGTCTTATGCCTAAAGACGTAAAAGCACTTGCCGTCGTTCCCAGGGATTTCAACGTTGTTTCAAAGTCGCCGAAAAAAACGTGGTGGGTAACGGCGACCAGCGGTGACAATTATGCCAACAGTTTCCAGAAGAAAAACCTCGGTCTGTTCACATATTATTTCACAAGGGCCCTGAACGGTGAAGAAGGGGTCGATGCTGACGGGGACGGGCTTATCAGTCTGAGAGAAGCCTTTACCTGGACTGATTCGGAGGTTAACGCCGTATCACGCAAGTCACTTGGCCGCCCCCAGGATCCTGAAATAATTGGGGAGGGAGATGCTATCCTGACAATGCCTCAATGAAAAATCTTTATATGCCCCCCTAAAGCCTTTCGTAGGGGAAAAACCCCTTAGGCATGTCTTTTTGAAACCTTTGTAGCGGTTTATGAAAAACACCACTGTCAAAAATATGTTTCAGCAGTTTCTCTCTGGTCTCAGGTTCCGCCAGGTGGGCAATCCCAACAGCATGCTCGGTAATGCTCAGCCCTCTCGGGTCAAAAGCGCCGTATTCTGTAACAATAATGACGGGGTCAGCGGCAATAGCGGTGGTCGTGATCCCTTCAGGACTCTGATCTATAATCTTGGACACGCCTTTTTGTGTTGTTGATTTCATAGCAATTATCGGAATGCCTCCCTCGGACAGGTAGGCCCCCCTCAAGAAATCGGATTGTCCACCGACGCCGCTGTAGATTTGCCTGGCATACAGTGAGTCGGCCCATATATTACCATGCAGGTCAACGCCGATGGCGCTGTTTATAGCCACCATTTTCGGCTCACTGGCAATATGCAGGATGCTGTTTGTTCGGTCCGAAGGTCTGCTTTGCACAGAACTGTTATAGTTGAACCAGTTATATCCACCCTGGGTTCCGGATAAAAAGAGTGTGGCAATTGAAAAACTGTTATTCATGTACCTGTTCGTTACAATTCCCTTTTCAACGAGTTTTATCATGGCATCTGCAAACAGCTCCGTCCGGATCCCCAGATCCTTAACGCCCTTTTCAATGATCGAATCCGTAACCGCCTCCGGTACCTCCCCGATTCCATACTGTAATGTGCTCCCATCTTCGATGTACAATTGCGCGATCAGATCAGCAATCTTTTTTGACCGATCGTCCGGTTTTTTTACCGGGCTTATGGGAAGGTCGTAATCACAATCGACAAGATAATCGATAGACTCCTCATGAATTGTCGTGCCCAGCACAAAAGGCATCCTCGCATTTCTTTCCGCAATTACTATCCCGTTGTTTTCCTTTGCGATTTGAACCGCAGCGAGTACGCCCTCGACCGATGTTCCCAGGCTGAAATTTCCCCCGTTGTCAGGGCCGCTGACGGACACGAAAACCATATCAGGTTTGAGGTGTCCTCTTAACTGCCTGGGTATGTCGGACAGGTGGAGCAACTGGTACTTTGCCCATCCGTTGTTTACGGCGCGCCTTGAGTAGGGACCGTTGAAGATAACCCTGTGGGTAATTCTCGAACAGGTCTCTTCACTGAACAACTCATCGATTTCTCCAAGAAGAAGAACGCTCAACATTTCAACATCTTTGATGGACGTATCTTCCCACATATATTTCAATAGAAACTGGGGAGTTGCCGCATTGCCGGAACAGTAGATCCTTGTTCCGGGGGTTATGATGGATGAATTGATAACTTCCCTGGGATTTACGACTTTTTTCATTTTGATTACTCCTGAAATAAAAATGTTTGTGCCACGAGAAAAAGCTCATACACCCTTGGAGGCACGCTGGCACACCAGAGGGTCATCCAGGTGATATTATATAATTGAGGGCGCCACCTGCAAGGAGGATTTTTTTCTGCTTTTCCGAAAGGTTGTAGATTACTTCGAATGACCTTTCTTTTGTTGAGTTTTTCACAGTCATTGAACCGTTCGATTCTAACACCTTTCTGACAAACGGTATCTCCAGACTGTCTCCCTGATCTACCGAATCGTAAGTCTTGCCGTCTTTAAATGTAAGAGGAATTATACCAAAGTTTATCAGATTCGCCGTATGAATCCTTTCAAACGATTTTGCGATTACAGCCTTTACCCCGAGAAACATTGGACATAGTGCCGCATGTTCTCGTGATGATCCCTGGCCGTATGACAGTCCCGCCACGATGATATTGTGTCTTCCGCCGTCCTTTATCTTCTTTGCACGCTCATGGAATTTATTATCCAGTACCTCGAAGACGAATTGAGAATATTTTGGTATATTAGAGCGGTATTTCATCCTGTTACCAGCCGGAATGATGTGGTCTGTCGTTATCTTGTCCCCAACCTTGATAGTCACCTCCCCTGATATATCCTCCGGAAGAGGATCGTTTGTTGGAGGGTCTCCGATATTCGGTCCCCTGTATATCTCAACGGGTGACAGATCTTGTGTATCTTCAGGCTTAACAATCATCCCGTCATCAACATGGAATTCTTCAGGCATACTCACTTCCGGGTATTTCATACCGAGATCACGTGGATCTGTAAGTTTTCCTGTTATAACCGCGGCTGCAGCCGCCTCAGGACTGACAAGATAGACCTGTGCATCCTCTGTTCCCGATCTTCCCAGGAAATTTCTGTTGGATGTTCTCAGGGAGACGGATTTTGTCCGGGGGCTATGGCTGTTGCCGATGCAAAATCCGCATGCACATTCTGCCAGTCTTGCACCTGATTTTAGAAGATCCACAAGATATCCGTCTTTTGCAAGATTTTCAACTACCTGTTTTGAACCTGGCGCTATGACGAAGCTTACCCCGTGGTGGGCAGTCTTATCCTTAAGTATCCTGGCAACTGTTGCAAGGTCTTCGTAAGAGGAGTTGGTGCAACTTCCGATACAAACCTGGTCGACATCAATTTCACCAGCATCTCTGATGGTACTTATATTATCCGGGCTGTGAGGTTTTGCAGTGAGCGGGACTATTTCGGATAGGTCAATATCAATTATCTTGTCGTATTCTGCATCCGGGTCCGCTTTGATCTGTATCCATTCCCTTTCTCTATGCTGTGCCTTCAAAAAAAGCCTTGTTATTTCATCACTTGGGAAGACAGAGGTAGTAACACCACATTCCGCCCCCATATTCGTAATTGTTGCCCTTTCCGGCACGGAGAGTGTCGTTATGCCCTCTCCGCCGTATTCGAATACGCAGTCGACGTTTCCATTTGTGGTAAATATTTCAAGTACTTTAAGGACAACATCCTTGGCAGAGACCCATGGCGAGAGCTTTCCTGTGAGGTTGATCTTTATCACCCTCGGACAAATAAGAGTAAAAGGTTCACCCGCTATCGCAAGGGCTACATCGAGACCGCCCGCACCTATGGCAATCATACCGAGCCCCCCGCATGTCGGCGTGTGGCTGTCGGAACCGAGCAGTGTTTTTCCCGGGTTTCCAAATCTTTCAATGTGGACCTGGTGACAGATACCGTTTCCCGCCCGTGACAGGTAGATGCCGTATTTCCTTGCGATGTCGTGAAGGTATCTGTGATCATCCGCATTTTCCGATCCGACCTGCATGGTATTGTGATCTATATAACTTACCGAGAGTTCGGTTTTTATACCGGGTACTTTCATGGACTCAAACTGTAGATAGACCATCGTTCCAGTAGCATCCTGCGTCAATGTCTGGTCTATCTTTATTGCTATCTCTGTGCCGGGCATAAAGCTGCCGGAAACAAGATGCTCGTCAATAATTTTCTGGGTAATTGTTTTAGCCATCTCACTTTCCTTTTTCCGAAGTGCCTTGATATTTGAAGGTATATCAATAGCATATTGAGCCAGGTGTTACAATTGTTTACTGAGGGATTTTTATTATGATTTTTCAATGCCCCGCCGCTTGCGGCGGGGAGAGCCATTTCCTCCAATCAGAGGATACCTCAAAGGATATCCTTTTTGATTGCTTGACTCCGTAGACTGGATGACATATGAAAAACAGTAAGGCGCCCGGCATTTCCATAAAGGACATTCATAATCTATGGAGTTTATTTTACATATTTCAGCCATCATCAGAATCTCTCTGGTCTTTGTCTTCGTTCTCATCTGTATAAGAAAGAAACTCTCCCTGGGAAATGCTTTTCTTATAGGGGCATTACTCCTGGGGATCCTGTTCGGATTAGGCCCGAAGGCCATGGTGCAGACTGCATTAGAATCCATCATATATCCGAAGACAGTATTTCTTGCTATAATTGTTTCGCTTATTCTTGTTCTAAGCAGTAGCATGGAAATGGCCGGTCAAATGAGGCGACTTCTTGTAAACTTTCAAGGGCTTGTTTCAAATCCCCGGATAAAGCTTGTCGTATTCCCCGCCTTGATAGGGCTCTTGCCCATGCCGGGAGGTGCCATTTTTTCCGCTCCCATGGTTAAAGAACTGGGTAAAGACACGTCTCTCGCACCCGATATGTTGAGTTTCGTAAACTATTGGTTCCGGCACATCTGGGAGTACTGGTGGCCGCTATATCCGGGTGTGCTCCTTGCGATAACTCTTGCCGATATTAACCTCTGGACATTTGTTACGGTTATGTCTCCATTGACCATAGTGTCCATCTCTTTCGGTTACCTTCCGATAAAGGGACTTAATAAATCGAATAAACTCAAAGATTTCAAGGGGCGCCCTTCGGTAAAACCCTTTGTGACGGAACTTACGCCGATTCTCAT
Organism: Syntrophales bacterium; assembly: GCA_030655775.1. Taxonomy (NCBI): domain Bacteria; kingdom Pseudomonadati; phylum Thermodesulfobacteriota; class Syntrophia; order Syntrophales; species Syntrophales bacterium. Next base: position 8,424 of record JAUSPI010000108.1, on the reverse strand, counting down.
TGTGATATTCATGGGACTGGGCATCGGAATTATCTTGTCTTTTCTATTACCAGATTTTACGGTATCGAAAGAGGCAGGGCTTGTCATTGCTCTATGCATAGCGATAGGCTGGATCTGGCGTAAAAATGGTTTCAGTAAAACCCAGATACGAAACCTTCTTGCTGATCCTCATATCCGCAGCATGATATACATGGTGATAGCTATTTTTATTTTCAAAGGAATGATGGAGGGCAGCCGTGCGGTTGAAGCAATAAGCAACGAATTCAGAATGCTCCATGTTCCGCTTGTTCTCATTACCATGGCTTTGCCGTTTCTTGTGGGTGGCGTTGTCGGGATTACCGTCGCCTTTGTTGGAACGACGTTTCCCATACTTATTCCGTTGATTTACTCTTTCGGTGAAGCACAGTTCACCATGGCATATATCATGCTCGCAATCGGGAGCGGTTTTATCGGAGTTTTGCTGTCTCCGCTTCATATCTGTTTACTCCTGTCGAATCAGTATTTCGGTACCACTCTCACACCGGTATATAAACATCTATGGTTGCCGAGCCTCTGTTTTATTCTCTCTGCTTTTGCCTATTTTTGGGTATTACGTTGGGCATTTATGTGATAGACAACCGTGCAGGATGTAGGGCAATAAAATATGAGTTTTCTATCCTTAACGGGAGACCGTTATTGAAAAATCTATAGTTTTTGATAATATAGCAAAAAATTTTTTATTGAAAATTCTATTGGAATGATATAAACATTGCACTTTTATATAAAAAATTTGCATCTTACCCGAAAACAAGAGGACATTAATATCGTAGTACACCAAACCAAAAAGGAGAGATAAAATGGGAGAATTATTCGGCACCGATGGAGTAAGGGGTGTCGCAAATGAATATCCGATGACATCGGAAATGGCATTAAATATAGGAAGGGCCACGGCTCATATCTTTAAAAGAGAGGGACATGCTCCCAAAATTATCATTGGAAAAGATACACGAATTTCCGGCTATATGATTGAAAACGCCCTCGTGTCAGGTATCTGTTCCATGGGAGTTAATGCAATACTGGTAGGTCCCATGCCGACGCCGGGAATTGCCTTTTTGACTTCAAGCATGAGGGCTGATGCAGGTATTGTCATATCTGCCTCTCACAATCCCTTTCAGGATAACGGCATCAAGATATTCTCGAATGACGGCTACAAATTACCCGATGAAAAAGAACTTGAGATTGAAAAATTGATCTTTTCAAACAACATGCATAAACTTCATCCCTCACCCGATGAACTGGGCAAAGCATCTCGTATCGATGATGCCAGAGGACGATATATTGTCTTTTTGAAAAATTCTTTTCCCAAGGAGTATACGCTGGAAGGAACAAAAGTCGTGCTGGATTGCTCAAATGGAGCGACCTATCGAGTGGCACCCGAAACATTTTCCGAATTAGGAGCTGATGTTACTTCAATCTTTGCCGAACCAAATGGGCATAACATCAATGATAAGTGCGGATCCCAACATCCGGAAACGCTTGCCGAAGAGGTTGTAAAACAAAAGGCCGCCGTTGGTTTTGCCTTTGACGGTGATGGCGATCGTCTCATCGCCGTTGACGAAAAAGGAGGAGTGCTGACGGGAGATCAAATTATGGCCATCTGTGCCAAGGTTATGAAGGAGGAAGGTACGCTCACCAATAATCTGGTCGTCTGCACCGTCATGAGTAATATTGGTTTCAGTGTAGCCCTGAAAGAGCTCGGAATCGATCAGGTGGCCACCAAGGTCGGAGACCGATACGTCCTCGAAGAAATGCGGGCCAGAGGGGCCGCCATCGGTGGCGAAGATTCGGGGCATGTAATCTATCTGCAGCACCACACCACAGGGGATGGCATTATTACCGCACTCCAGGTAATGGCAGCAATGATGAAGGAACAGAGGCCACTGTCTGAACTGGCCAAGATCATGACGGTATTTCCTCAAAAACTGATTAATATTGATGTGAAATCAAAACCGGACATATCGACGGTACCGGAAATTGGCAAGGCCGTTGAGGCCGTGGAACAAGAACTGGGTGACAAGGGGAGGGTTCTCATTCGATACTCGGGAACCCAGAACATGTGCCGAGTCATGGTAGAAGGGCCGACCGACGAAAAAACGGAAAAGTACTGTAAGCAAATTGCCGATATTGTTAAAGAAAAACTGGGGTAACGGCAAAGGTTTAGAGTTTCGAGTTTTGGGTTTAAAGTTTGACAGACTCGCAAAAAGTCGAATTTCTACCCTTTTTGTCATTCCCGCGGAAGTGGGAATCCAGTTCTTTCAAGTACTTATGGGCTCCCGCTTCCGCGGGAGTGACTCGACTTTTACCTTTTTACGAGTTCATCGAGTTTAAGGTTTAAAGTTTTTGGTTTAAGACTTTGAGATGATACTTCAAACGAAACGTGAAACAGAGATAAAGGAGGAGTCAATTAATGCCTTTTAAAGTCATCATAACCAGCGATTTTGATCACATGAGTGAAGTTGCCGCTCAAATTGTTATCGACAACATTAAAAAAACCCTGGACATGAAGGACAAATTCGTCCTTGGCTTGGCAACCGGTAACTCACCGACCGGTCTTTACAAACATTTAGCCAGGGCCGCCAATGGGGGTGAATTTGATTCTTCGAAGATAGAAAGTTTCAATCTCGACGAATACGTTGGTCTGCCCGGTGAAAACGCTCAGCAAAGAGCTCTTCACCCGGAAAGCTACAGCTTTTTCATGGTTCAGGAACTCTTTGGATTAATTCAGAAAAAATTTAAGGAAACAAATGTTCCCTGGGGCACGTTGATTGACCAGGAAAAACTCGAAGCAGAGCTGAAGGCTCATCCCGGTGACTGGCAGGAACAGGGCGTTGATAAAGGAAAGGCAATCGTTATCAATAAAGATGCCCGGTCTGAATATCTCCGCTGGATTCGAAGCGAAATACTGAATGCTTATGGTGCAAAGATCAGGCAAAAAGGTGGTATCGACCTGCATATCGTGGGTGTTGGCGGAAAGGGCCATGTTGCTTTTCATGAGTCGGGGATACCCTTTGAAAACAATGAAATGCTTCTTGTGAAACTTGATGACAATACCGTAGAGAACTCTGTTGAGGATGGCCATTTTGCAAGCAAGGAAGAAAGCCCATGGTATGCTATTTCTATGGGGGCTGCGCTTGTCTATCAGGCGAAAACCGTTGTCCTTCTAGCCAATGGAAGTCGCAAGTCAGAGTCGGTCGCTGCATCCCTTTTGAATGACCCCAATCCTTTGATTCCCATATCGTATGGGCAGATATTTGCAAAGAACGAGGGGGAAATGATTTACGTCATCGATAAAGCGGCTGCCGAACATGTTCTGGAAAATGTAAACGATATAACCGACAGGGGAATTGAGATAGACGACATAAGCAAATAGAGTCTGTCATGAAATGACAGACTCACCGAATCCGACTTTTTACAATAAAACTGGGTTAAACAGCCTCTATGGTTGATGGTGGTTTTCTCGCTATATTGTAAGTAACGCTTACAATTCCCTCGACTTCCGTAGTTATTCTTTCAGCCAGTTTCTCCAGAGTTTCATAAGGGAGTCGAGTCGGTGACCCAGTTACCGCATCTTCACTGTCCCAGCATCTCACCTCTATCTGGAAACCATAATCTCTTTCCCCGTCTCTTATTCCCGTTACCCTGTCTTCGTGGAGAACTGCAAGATATTGGAATGCTTCGGTATCAGATAATTCCTCTTCAACAATTTTCGTTGCTTTTCTTACAATTTCTACTCTTTCCGGTGTAACTTCTCCGATTACCCTGGCAGCCAGGGCAGGTCCCGGAAACGGAGGCCTTTTGTATATTTCTTCCGGCAGGCCGGACACTTTTCCGACTTCTCTTATTGCCGGTTTTCTCAGCTGAATTAAAGGTTCTATCACCTTATAGCCATACATTGCTTCAGGATCGATTCCAAGCTGTTCCAGGACATTGTGCTGTCTTTTTATTCCCGCAACGGTTTCTTCTACATCTGTGTAGTTCGTTCCCTGAAAAAGACATTTTGCACCACTCTCTCCGGCAAGCTTACCAAAAACGTCTTTGTAAAATGTCTGAGTAATTGCTTCTCTCTTCTCTTCCGGATCTGTCAGGTTCTTAAGTGCATGAAAGAACTGACTTTGAGCATCGATTAATTCTACGGGGATTCCCAAATCTTTAAACCATGAAACAATCTGCTGAGGTTCATCCTGCCTCATAAGGCCGGTATCTATAAAATACGATTTGAGCCGGTTTCCAAGCGCTTTGTAAGCCAGCATCGTAACGACCGAGGAATCGACACCACCGGACAATGCGTTTATGGCTAAACCTTCTCCCACAACGGAAGAAATTTCTTTAACTTTTTGTTCAATAAACGTTTTAGCATCCAAACCCTTAAATTCTATTTCTTGAATTTTCATTAGTACCTTTTCCTTAATTTGTAAGAAATTTTCAAATCTGTGGTGGTGAACCCTTCATACTAACAATTTTTTTCAATCTTTTTTCATATTCTTTCTGTCATTTTTTTGCTTTTTTCTTCATCGCCTTCTGCAGTTTTTCACCAAGAATCCCCATACCGGAAGCTGTTACATCTTGATCATTCCCATATTCATACACTACGCTGCTTTCTTTTTTGCTGTGAGTTCCATCAAAGTAATCTCCAAGCAGTTCCCTGCTGTGGATGTTTTCATGACAGTAAATGCAGAGATTTTCCCAATTTTTACCATCAGACGGATTATAATGATGATTGCCATCCTTGTGGTGTACAGTAAGAAGGTGTCGGTTGGAATTGTCAAACTCCCTGCCGCACCACGCACATATCAAGCCGTGAATAGCCAGCGATTGTTCTCTGTAATCTTCACCATGTGGTTTTTGCATCCCTTTTTTTATTTCTCTGACAACGTCTTCAACCGGCCTTGAACTCTTTTTCCTGTCTATGACAACTGTTGACTTAACACGTCCGCCCTTACTGCTAAAGGTTGTCCTTGCCACAACTTATGCTCCTCTTTTCAAGTTTAATGCATCAATGCTAAATCAGAAACCCCCGTTAATCATAAAGATCAGACATCTATACAGGGATTGAATCACTTGGTATCCTCTCTTCATGGTAATGATATCAGAAAGTACGAACAGATAAAACAGTAAATTTATTTCCCGGCAAATCCAAAAGCCTTGACATTTGGGGGTTCCAGACTTATTATCTTACTGCAATCACGGTAAGATTTTTACCGATCGACACTATTTGCAGGAAAAATATTTGTGTATGTCCTGAACCGGACGGCGGATGAAAGAATGAAAAATGTATCTTAGCGAAATGAAAGAGGGGCAGGTTGGTGTAATTGTCCATGTTGGTGGTGATGCTTCTATTCGGCGAAGACTCCTTGAGATGGGTTTTGTAAAGGGTTCAGAGGTTTATATGGAAAAATATGCCCCTTTGAAAGATCCTATCGAACTGGTCATTAAAGGGTATCATGTATCGCTTTGTGTAGAAGAGGCTTCGCAGATAACAGTTGAGGACGTAAGAAACGGACAAATATGACATCTCCCAAGGCATTGACCATAGCTTTAACAGGAAATCCCAATTCGGGAAAGACAACGATCTTCAATAATCTTACAGGGACACGTCAAAAAGTGGGGAATTGGCCCGGAGTTACCGTGGAAAAGAAAGAAGGGATCCTCCACAGGTACGGACGCGACTTGAAGATCATCGATCTTCCCGGCACTTATAGTCTTACAGCCTTTTCAATTGAAGAGGTCATAGCCCGCAACTTTATCCTTGATGAAAATCCCGATGTGGTAGTTGATATTATTGATGCCACGAACCTGGAACGGAGCCTTTATCTGGCCACCCAGCTCCGTGAGCTTGATACCAAGGTCATTTTTGCACTGAACATGTCCGACATGGCACTCTCGCGCGATATCCAGATTGACAGCGTAAAGCTCTCCGAGCTCCTTGATGTACCGGTAGTATATACAGTAGGCAATAAAGGTGAGGGTACCGATGATCTTTTAAAAAAGGCGATTGAAGTGGCCGAATCTTCCCAGAAGCCTCCAATGGAACGTCGGGTCAAGTATAGCAAGGATATTGAAAAAGCCATCAGTCAACTATCTGATTTTATTGAAGACAGGGTCCAAGATAACTTTTCCTACGATGTCAGGTGGATTACAATAAAACTTCTTGAAGATGATGAAATTGTCAAAAAGCGCGTCCTTGAGAGCGTAAACAACCAGGGACAAATCATTCTTGAAGAGGCTAAACAGCAGCGAGAGCGGCTTACCAGACTGTACAATGATGAGCCCGGCATTGTGATGACTGAGGAGAGGTACGGTTTTATTGCAGGAATTATCAAGGAGATACTTAGAATTCCCAGGAAGAGACGTGTTGATGTGTCGCGAAATATTGATCTCGTCCTTACAAACAGATTTCTGGGATTTCCCATCTTCATATTTTTCATTTGGGCAATGTTTCAGCTGACCTTTACCGTCGGCGCCTATCCGATGGAGCTGATAGGAAGCGGGATTGAATCGATTTCCAGTGTTATGAGAAGCCTCCTTCCTGATGGCTTATTCAGTGATCTTATTATAAATGGCATCATTGCCGGCGTGGGGAGTGTGGCCATATTCCTTCCTAACATCTTGATACTTTTTTTGTGTATTGCCATTTTTGAAGATACGGGTTACATGGCGCGGGCAGCGTTCCTTATGGATAAGATCATGCATCTTGTGGGGTTACATGGGAAGTCCTTTATTCCCATGCTAATGGGTTTTGGCTGTAATGTGCCCGCGATTATGGCCACTCGCACGCTGGAAAGCGAAAAAGACCGCATTCTCACTGTTTTGATTAACCCGTTTATGTCATGTTCTGCCCGTCTCCCCATTTATATCCTGTTAGCAGGCACTTTTTTTGCGGAGAGAGCGGGAAATGTTGTGTTTTCAATCTACCTGATTGGTATTGTGATTGCCATACTTGTAGGTCGGCTCATTCGATCCACCCTCCTCAGGGGGGATACAGCTCCATTTGTGATGGAACTTCCTCCATACAGGATGCCGATGTTCAACAGCCTGGTGATTCATATGTGGGATAGAAGCGTGATATTTATCAAAAAGATGGGCGGAATCATACTGATCGGTTCAGTTGTTGTGTGGGCTCTTTCTGCCTTTCCTCAGAATTTTCAGTTTTCCAGTGATTACGATGCCCGGATCCTTAGCATTAAGAACTCGTACCAGGCAAAAGAGTTGAGTGTTACCGGACAGGAGCGAGAAGAATTGGAGAGGGTCACGAATAAAGCAATTGCAGAACTTGAAAGTGCTCGATCTGCTGAAAAGGTGGAAAAATCGTATATGGGCCGTATTGGAAAAGCTATAGCACCTATTTTTGCTCCCATAGGTATTGATTGGCGGGGTAGCGTCGCCCTCTTAACGGGATTCGTTGCCAAGGAGATTGTTCTGAGCACTATGGGAGTCCTCTATGCAGCGGGTGGCAAAGAGGAGAACGCGACCCTTAAAGAAACCCTGAAAGTGTCAGGAATGACATCCCTGTCCGCCTACGCCATGATGGTGTTTGTTTTGCTGTATATTCCGTGTCTGGCCACGGTAGCAGCCATAAGAAGGGAGACAAACTCCTGGAAATGGGCATCATTCAGTGTCGTATTTAATTTTTCCCTTGCCTGGATTATGGCCTTTGCCATCTATCAGGGAGGGAAATTATTTATTTTGCATTTTATATGAGATTACGGTTGAATTTTATAATAATTTTGTCTATATAATCATTTAACTATTACATCATATATTATATTTATAGTAATTGAACCAAAAAGGAGAGGAAGATGACACTTACAAAAGCTAGTATCGTGGAGGACCTTTACTCTGCAACTGACCTTCCGAAAGGAAAGTGTACGGAGCTTGTTGAAAGCGTATTCGAGTTGATTAAAGACGAGCTGAAAAAAGGAAATGACGTTCGTATCTCGGGCTTTGGAAAGTGGTCTGTCAGGGAGAAAAACTCTAGGAGGGGGAGAAATCCTCAGACAGGTGAGACCATTATGCTGGATGCCAGAACAGTTGTCACTTTCAAGTGTTCGGGAAAGCTGAAAAAGGTAATAAATAAGGAATAAAATTTAAAATTAGTCCTTATTTTCAAGTGATTCCCTGATAAACTTACTTAAAAGTGGATGCGGCTTCATTGGTCTTGATTTGGCTTCCGGGTGAAACTGGCAACAAAAAAACTGCGGAGTTTCTTTGATTTCTACTATTTCCGCCAGATGTCCATCCGGTTATGAGAGCTTTGCATAATACCAATATTGTCATTGCGAGCAAAGCGAAGCAATCTCGCAACATATTGACAATTCATAAGATTGCCGCGTCGCTAAAGCTCCTCGCAATGACCAGAATTGCAGTTTTGCAAAACTCTCGTTATAT
>JAUSPI010000107.1 GCA_030655775.1 Syntrophales bacterium | reverse complement strand
TTCAAGAACAAAGGAGCTGTATCGCTGGTTCAATCTCTCTTCCGGAGTTTACTTTTATACAACCGATCCAAAAGGAGAAGGATGCTCCAGAAGGGGCTATAAGTATGATGGAATAGCCGGTTATGTGAGATAAGTACCCGAAGTTTGAAGTGTCTAAAGTGAGCTGAAATTAAAATGATTGCAATCTTCAACTTAGGCGCTTAAATTGACTTGACAAAACTGGTTAAAGGGTTTAGTTAGGATGGTCTTTTCGGGGACTAGACTATTATGCGCCTGTAGCTCAGCTGGATAGAGCAACGGACTTCTAATCCGTAGGTCCTGGGTTCGAATCCCCGCAGGCGTGCCAACATAAATGGTGGGTGTAGCTCAGTTGGTTAGAGTGCCGGGTTGTGGCCCCGGAGGCCGGGGGTTCAAGTCCCCTCACTCACCCCAAAATTTAGGGTCTGTCATTTCATGATAGACCCTTATGATGCGCCCGTAGCTCAGCTGGATAGAGTCGCAGACTTCGAATCTGTTGGTCGTAGGTTCGAATCCTACCGGGCGTGCCAGATCCGCTTTCAGGGCCCTTAGCTCAGCTGGTAGAGCAACTGACTCTTAATCAGTAGGTTGTCGGTTCGAGCCCGACAGGGCCCACCAAAAAAAGAAAGGGGTTAAGTCAGATTACGATTTAACCCCTTTTTATTTTTCCGAAGAAATCACCGCATGTAACTACTGTCGTGTCAATCTCGGAATTTTCTGAGTACGTTTCTACCTTTTCCCAATATGCAAAATGCCCTTTGTAATGTTGCATAGGTGTGCGTTTAATCTTTCTATATAACTTAGTATATCTGAGAAAACCAGCCCAGAATCACTTATACAGGTACTCTTCTCAAGTCTTTTTATATGATTCAGTCTGAAGTCCTTTATAAGAGACCGTATCTCGGAGTTAATGTTCAATGTTATGTTTGCAGATTTATTATCGTTGTTCTCGACGGCCTTTTTTGCATGTCTCATTAAGGCAAGTGTCTTTTCAAATAGTTTGTTGAGTTCATCCTGTGCATCTTCAGAAAATGTGAGATCATTTTCGTAGAAACGTTGTGCTGAATTTGCGATGTTTTCACAGTAATCAGCTGCCCTTTCAACATCATTTACGCTGTGGAGAAGCGCTGGAATCAACCTTGCCTGCTTTTCAGTCAGTTCTCTTTTGGTAATTTCGACTAAATATTCCGTGATACTCTTTTGAGTATCGTCAACGGAGCCTTCATCAATTGATATTTCGTTCTTCAATTTGTGATTATAGGAAATGACACATTGTTTTGCCTTGTCCAGCATCTCTATTGTGGTACTTATCATAACACCCAGTTCTTTAATTACTGCGTCAATTGCCAAGTTAGGGGCAGTTAAAAGATTTTTATCGAGATACCACACCTCTTTCTTTTCATAATCTTTTCCAGGGATAATTCCATACAGGAGTTTAATAAAGAGTGACACAATGGGGAGAAAGACGATTGTATTAATTACGTTGAAAATCGTATGGGTGGTGGCAACCTGCCTCGCAATATCACTCGAAACCATAGGAATATATGTCATGTAAAAAGGCACACAAGCGACGGCAATCATTGTTCCGAGGAGATTAAAAAGTGTGTTGCCTAAAGCGAGTCTTTTACTTGATAAATTGCCTCCAATACTGGCGATAATTGCAGTAATACATGTACCGACATTCGTTCCAAATATTAAATAAATAGAGGAAGGAAGGTCAAGTAATCCTCCAGATGCAAAAGCTATGATCATACCTATGGTTGTGCTGCTGCTTTGTAAAATAGCTGTTGCGGTTAATCCTATCAAAATTCCAAGCAAAGGTTGTCTGCCAAAGCTTATGAAGACATTTCTTGTTGCTTCGTTATCAGCAAGGGGCTTGACGGCAGAGCTCATCATCGTAAGCCCTAAAAACAAGAGACCGAAGCCTAATAGAGCCAGCCCTTTATTTTTATTTTTATTTTTCTTTGCAAAAAAGAAAGTTATGGCCCCGACAAATACGAACAGAGGAGCTACAGTTGTAAGTTTAAATGCGATCAACTGGGCGGTTACTGTGGTACCTACATTGGCTCCAATCATAACAGCTATAGCCGCGGCCAGGCTAATAATTCCTGCATTCAAAAATCCTATGATAATTACGGAGGTTGCGCTTGAACTCTGAATAACGGAGGTAACAAAAAGACCGGCGAGCATTGCTTTAATTCTGTTTGAAGTCATCTTTTCGAGTAACGTCTTAAGGTAATTCAGCGACAGTTTCTTAAGCGAGTCACTCAAAAGGTACATTCCGTAAATAAATAATCCCAGCCCACCGATGACTCCAACAATTATTTTGATATAACCCATCGTAACCTTTACTAAAAGACAAATAAATTAACAATAACAAACAGATATAGATACAGAATCTATTTTAGTCGTGCGAAGTATAAATGAAGAGGCAGTTCAGTGTCAAGGAGAAAACGACATTATAAATTATTGCTGGAAATGACATCCGCTATCTTTCGTACTCTTTCCATGATGCTTTCGATGTCCATGTTGAGGAGGCGTCTTTCCTTCATCACGATTTTTCCGTCAATAATTGATGTTGACACATCGGAGCCTGAGGCAGAATAGACGATCTGGGAATAGTAATTGTACAGGGGTGTGAGATGAGGTTTTTGCATGTCGAGGATGATTATATCGGCACATTTTCCCGCCTCGATTGAGCCTGTTTTGTCTTCGAGGTTTAACACCTTTGCTCCCTCAATAGTTGCCATTCTTAATACGGTTTTTGCATCCATGACCGTGGGATCTCCCGTTGTGGCCTTGTGTATCTTGGCCGCGGTATCCATCTCCCTGAACATGTCCAGGTCATTATTGCTTGCGCATCCGTCGGTACCCAGTCCCACTGTGACGCCCTTTTTGAGCAGTTTCGGGATTGGTGCAACCCCTGATGCCAGTTTCATATTACTTTCAGGATTATGGGATACCTTTACGCCACAATCGGCTAATATATCGATCTCTTCTTTGTCTATACAGACACAGTGGACGGCAATAGTGAAATCATCAAGAATGCCAAGTCTGTGGAGATAACGTACCGGTGTGGTGCCGTATCTTTCCCTGATTATTTTTGTTTCGTCTATCGTTTCGGCCAGATGGATCATGTATGGCACATTCGCCTTTCTCGCAACCTCCTTGATGAGAGTGAGTGTTTCGGTCGAACAGGTGAAGGGGGTGTGACAGGATAATGCAGGTGTGATTAAGGGAGATACCCCAGTCCATTTTTTGATGAATTTTTCGGCGATCTCTATTTTTCTTGAAGGTTCAAGATTGTTCGGGGCAGGGGAGTCGATGATACCCTGGGTTGATAGAGCACGTATCCCGGAATCGATCGCCGCCCGGGCAACACTGCTTTCGTAAAAATAAACATCGGAAAATGTTGTCGTGCCGGAGAGTATCATTTCTGCTATCGCAAGCATCGCTCCATGGTATACCATTTCCCTGTTTACATGCTTCGACTCCGCGGGGAAGATGTGATTATTCCACCACTCCATAAGGGGGAGGTCATCAGCAAGCCCCCTGAAACAGACCATCGGCGAATGGATGTGGGTATTTATAAGGCCGGGCATGATAATTGACCCGGAGGCGTCTATCGTTTCCTTTGCTTTGTACCGGGCCGGCCGGCCTGTTTCCTTTTCTGCGAAGACTATCTTTCTATCCTTTATGCCTATACGGGGATTTTCAATCACCTCCATCTTTTCTGACATGGTGAGTGCCGTTCCACCGGTAATAAGGATATCGAGTTCACCAATTCTTTTCATTTTGTTGTTATCAGGCTCTTTTTTACACGGTTTGCTATTTTTTTTACTTTTTCCATAACTTCGCGTTCGTTTATGGTCAAAAGTTGTCGGTTTTTCATAACAACTTTCCCGTTTATCAAAACGGTATCGACATCGGACCCATTGACAGCATAAACGAGGTGGGAATATTCATGATACATCGGGGTTAAATGAGGTTTGTTTAACCCTATTATAATAATATCTGCCTTCATACCGACCTCAAGGGAACCCACAAGGTTTTCCATCCCGAGAACTTTGGCCCCCTCGCGGGTTGCCATCCTTACAACTGTTTCCGCATCCATGACTGTCGGATCGAGCTTGATGACCTTATGGAATTTGGCAGCCATATCCATCTCCTGAAACATGTCCAGGTTGTTATTGCTGGCACAGCCGTCAGTGCCGAGCCCTACAACGACGCCGCGGCTCATCATATCAGGTACGGGGGCGCCTCCGGAGGCAAGTTTCATATTGCTTTCGGGAAGGCTGACTATTTTGCAGCCGTAATCGGCGAACAATTGAATATCTTCATCGACAGTGGCAACGCAGTGAAAGGCGATAAATCGGTCATTAAGGTATCCAATTTCTTTCAGAAAGGAAGTTGCATTTTTGCCTAATTTTCGGAAAAGATCTTCCCGCTCGTGCCAGGTTTCAAGAAGGTGGGTTGCCAGTGGTACTTTGTATTCGTCTGCCAGGGCCTTGGCGTCTTTGAGAAGATCGGGAGAACAGGTATAGAGTGAGTGGGGTTCAACGACAATGCTCACTAAGGGATCATCTTGCCATTTTTCAATGAGCATTCTCGTATAATTCAACCCCTCCTTGGGTGTTGGGTAACTGGGAGACGGAAAATCATAGAGAACTTCTCCGACAAGGCATCTCATTCCTGTCTCGTGAGCTGCTTTTGCAGTCTCATCTTCGAAGATATACATATCACAAAAGGTGGTTGTCCCGGATTTGATCATTTCAGCGCATGCGAGCAGGCTTCCCCAGTAAGCCAGCTCTTTATCCAGGTTTTTTGCCTCTGCGGGCAATATGTAGTTGTTCAGCCAGTCCTCTAAAATAAGATCATCGGCGATTCCCCTGAAGCATGTCATGGCCGCGTGGGTGTGACAGTTTACAAGGCCGGGCATGACGAGAGAATTCCTGGCATCGATTATTTTGCGCCCGTCGAATTTGGCTTTTATCTCTTCAGCTTTTCCGACAGCGACGATTTCGTCCCCATCTATCGCTATGTACCCATTTTCAATCCGTGAACCCTTTTCGTCCAACAAGAGAACCCTTCCCCCTGATATAATGGTGTCAACTTCTCTCATTTTAAAACATCTCCCTCTTTGTTCGATATTTCATGGAAAGTACCCTTATCATATCGTTACCCTCACCTTCAAGAAATATAATCCTTAAAGCATCTTAGGGGCTGTAATTATTCTTTGTCCCTAAAATAGACTAAAATAAAGGCTGTTCTTCACACCCCGTAGGACAGCCGTCTCGGCTGTCTGCGGCGATTCACCATTATGGACAGGCGGGACGCCTATCCTACTGTGTTGGAAGGGTCAATGTCTATTTTTGGATTTGTTATTTTACTTGCTTTTTTCTGATTCTGGGTTAAATCATGTAGAAAGAAAGGGTTAAAACAATGACGAATGTCCATTCCGCTATGCGGGCAGTTGTGTTTGACGGTGAGCTGCGATTCGTGACCGATTATCCGGTGCCGGAAGTACTGCCTCACTGGGCGCGAATCCGTGTGCAGAAGGCCGGTATCTGCAAAACGGACATGGAGCTTATGAGCGGATACATGGGATTCAAAGGGATTTTAGGACATGAGTTCATCGGGGTGGTCGAGCAGTGTGATGATACGAAATGGATCGGTAAGCGGGTTGTCGGTGAAATCAATGCGGTCTGTGGACAATGTGAATGGTGCGCGAAAGGAATAGGCCGTCATTGTCCGAATCGAGCGACGCTGGGTATCAATAATCTTAATGGCTGCATGGCCGATTACTGTGTCTTGCCGGTTTCTAACCTTCTTGAGGTACCGAAAACAGTGCCGGATGATCGGGCGGTACTGATCGAGCCTCTCTCGGCAGCATGCGAAATACTGGAACAGTTGAAAATACAGGGTTCGGAAAGGGCAGTAATCCTCGGTGACGGGCGGCTTGGAATCTTGTGTGCATGGGTACTTTCGACGGTTCTTTCCGATGTGACATTGGTCGGACATCATCCGGAAAAACTTGAGCTGTCCGCATGGCGTCATATCAAAACTGCGGTAAGTTCTGCTGATGTTGACACCGGGGCTGATATCGTCGTTGATGCGACTGGTTCCGGCAGGGGAATGAATGAAGCAATGTTGCTTTGTCGGCCCCGTGGAATAATTGTTCTCAAGTCGACAGTAGCTTCGCAGGGGGAGCTCAATCTGGCGCCTGTTGTGATCAATGAGCTGACTCTCTTAGGGTCTCGTTGCGGACAGTTTAAAGACGGACTTCGAATACTTGAATCGTATCCTGATATGCCTGTTGAACGGTTGATTACGGGGAGGTATCCGATTGAACAGGCCGTGGAGGCATTTGAACAGTCAGCAAAATCGGATACTGTCAAAATATTGCTCGAGATGACTAAAAACTGAGTTTTTAGCGACCAAATTAGTAGGTTAGCCAAATGGCCTATCTCTTTGGATTTGGGTTGAAATCTGGTTCGATTAAAATCTTGACAGGGTTTTTTTAAAATAATATAAGCAAATCAGTTTGCTTAACTGTGTGCCTGGGTGGCGGAACAGGTAGACGCAAGGGACTTAAAATCCCTCGATGTTTAACATCATGAGAGTTCGATTCTCTCCCCAGGCACCAACAATAAAAAGGGTTAGCTCAAATAGAGTCTAACCCTTTTTTGTTTCCGGCTACGATTTGGCTATGGAAATTAAATTATGGTTGGTCTAATAGCAGATCCATAAACTTTAAGAATTGACTATGGAGGTATGATATTGATTTCCTGTGTGTAATTTGAATTTATCCAATTTTCCTGTTCATTTGTTTCTTCCTGTAGTTAACAAATTTGAGGTGATAAATATTATACATGGTTTCTCTTGGTAATGATCACCGATACCCCATATTTTGTGGTCATTATTCCATATTCCATTGACGCACAAGAATGTTCTTCGTATACTACCCCACGA
>JAUSPI010000106.1 GCA_030655775.1 Syntrophales bacterium | reverse complement strand
GCCTTGAACATTGCTTCTGTGCCTGGACGGATGGTGAAAAAGATTCTATGACCACTCAAACATGTAGTGCCAGAAAACGAGGCTGGCCGTCTTTAACTTACTGTTATTGCATAAGAATATTTTTGTCTTCATGAATTTGGGTTAACGAGGACGACAAGACAATTGCCCACATAGTCAGCAAAGAGAAAATCGCCGAATCTGGAGATTACAACTTTTCCAGGGACAGGTACAGAGAGAATGTTGAATTACGAATGTTGAACTATGAATTGGTAGAAATAAAAAGTGTAACTGAAGTAATTACTAAAGGAACCACTCCAACCAGCGTAGGCTATACGTTCATGAATGCTGGAATTAATTTTGTTAAAATTGAAGCCATACGAGAGGATGGCCATTTTTTAGAAGAAAAATTTGCATTCATAAATGATGATTGCAATAATAAATTAGAAAGATCAAAATTACAGGAAGGTGATGTCCTTTTCTCTATTGCTGGCGCATTGGGAAGAGTAGCAGTTGTTACCAATAATATCCTTCCAGCAAATACCAACCAAGCCTTATCAATAATAAGACCAATTAGAGATAAACTATCGTCAAAGTTTTTGTTTTGGATGCTGAAATCTGACCACACAATTAATGAAATAGTTACATTAAAAGTGGGCGTAGCTCAATTCAATTTATCACTAAAACAGATCGGTGAATTACAATTTCCCCTCCCACCAATGGAAGTTCAGGAGAAGATTGTAGCGGAACTGGACGCTTATCAGAAAATCACTGACGGCGCGAAACAGATCGTCGAAAACTACAAGCCCACAATCAAAATCAACCCTGATTGGCCGATGGTTGAATTGGGGAAGATAGCGGGCATTAATGAAACATCTGAAGACCCTGTAAAGTCTTACGGACAGAATGAATTTGTCTATATCGATATTTCTTCTATTGAGAATGGATCAGGCAAGGTGTCATTCAGCAATAAACTAAAAGGTGTAGATGCTCCCAGCAGAGCTAAGAGAAAGGTCAAAAAAGGGGACATTTTGTTGTCTACAGTTAGACCAAATTTGCAGGCTTTTGGATATCTTGAAGAAGTGCCTGAAAATGCCATTGCATCAACTGGCTTTGCTGTTCTAACACCTTCCCCAGATAAAGTAATCGGCAAATATATCTATTTTATGCTTTTTGAACATATTGTACTGGATCAAATGATAGATAAAATGGGAAAGGGAGCCTATCCAAGTATTAATCAAAAGGATGTTTTCCACCTGAAATTTCCCCTTCCACCCCTAAAAACCCAGCAAAAAATCGTTGCTGAAATCGAAGCCGAACGTGAGCTTGTGGAGGCAAACAAGAAGCTGATTGAGATTTTTGGGAAAAAGATAAAGGACAAAATCGGTGAAGTCTGGGGTGAATAATGAATAGCCGCAAAAAAGCGCAAACGACACAAAATAAAAAGAAATCCAGTAAATCCTGTCAAAAAGAAGAACTATGAAAACCATCAAAGACATGCCCGAACACAGTCGCCCCCGCGAGAAACTGCGTGAGAAAGGCGCATTCGCCTTGACCGACGAAGAGCTTGTAGCCGCTATTCTTGGCCGGGGAGTTAAAGGCCTGGATGTGGTTGCCATGTCAAAGAGTGTGGCAAAGCTGATACGCGAACACAAAGAAAACCTTTCTGTTGATCATCTTACGTCCGTGCCCGGAATGGGGCTTGCCAAGGCCGCTCAAATCCTGTCGGCCTTTGAACTGGCAAGGAGATACCTTCTCAAAGAGACTGTAAAGATCAAAAGCGCAAAGGATATCCTGCCATTAGTCGCGGATATTGCCAGTAAACAGCAGGAATATTTTGTATGCATATCCCTCAACGGAGCCAATGAGGTCATCGAAAAACGTATTGTCACCATCGGCCTTGTGAACAGCAGTCAGATACATCCTCGTGAAGTCTTTGCCGACGTCATAGCGGACCGTGCCGCAGCAGTCATCTTTGCCCATAATCACCCATCCGGCGACCCTAAACCAAGCGAGACCGACGCAAAAACCCACAGACAGCTTACAGAAGCAGGAAAGATCCTCGGCCTTAGAATCCTCGACCACATCATCGTAACAAAAAAAGGATATTTCAGCTTCCAGGAAGCGGGGTTGATTGGTTAAACATAAAAGGAGAGAACCACAATGAAAAAAGCCGAAAAAGATGAGAGAATGAACTCTCCCCGCAGCAGAGCTGCGAGGAATTCTTTTGATTAAAAGCCGCAAAGAAGCAGAACGCGAATCGCTCTGCTTCGATCAAATGCGCAAAAACTGACAGTACCCTAAGGGCATTTCCTGTGGGGCATCCTTAGCCTACAGCCTAAACAACCTGAGTACTTACGATTAACTGTATAATTGGACATGGTGTAACCTGTGAATGCAAAGAAAAGAGAAAAACGACAAGATCCTCTTGATCAACTGATCAAAGCTGCTGCCCCCGATATCCTGGGCAATCTCGTCACAAAACTCGCTTTGACAAGGCCTGAGATTCGGCGAGAATGCTTTGAATTTCTCAAGGATCATGTGACGCTGTCACCCGATGAAAAATCGGTTTCCAGCGGTGAGGCCATGTTAGCGCTCTGGATGGAACTGGAGCCGGACCTTTCTGATATGAACGAATATGGTGGCGGGGATTATGGGACTGTTGATCATGTCAGTGGACTTCTCTACGACTTAACGGAGATGCTTCAGGAAGACAGAATTCCGCGTGAATACCGTCAGGAACTTCTTGATGATATATTGACTTATATTCACAGTGGAAACGCCGGAATGGACGATCAACTCTACGAAGTTGCCTATGCGACCTGCTATGATGAAGATGATCAGCGGGATCTGGCGGAACGTTTTGAGGCGATTGGCAGTGATTGGCCTCGTGACCACGCCCGGCGTATATATCGTAAAATTGGAGATCATAAAAAATATATGGAATTGCGTTCTCTCAAGATGGAATATGGGGGCGACTATCACGATCTGGCAACCTTTTACTGGGAGACCGGCAATAAGGACAAGGCCATTGAGACTGCCGAGAAAGGTCTTGAAAACGGAAAAGGTCGAATGAGTGAACTTCGCTCTTTTATGATGGAGCGTGCCAGAGAGTCGGGCGACCGTCCTGCATATATGGAGTTTCAGTTTGCCCAAGCAACAAATATGTTGACCCTGAAGGGCTACAAAACTTTCAAGAAAATCTGTGATAAAAATGAGTGGATTGATTATGAGCCACGATTACTTAAGAATCTTGAAAAAACAAGGGCTGCTGAAAAATTAAAAATATACATGTTCCGCAAGGAGTATGATAAAGCGATAACCCTCCTGACAAAGACCCGTTATCCTGACACACATTATGGGGGGAGTGGATTTCTCGAAATAGCAACGAAACTGGAAAAGATATACCCGCAGGATATACTAACTTTCTACATGACCGGCCTTGGAAACCTCAATCGCAGTTCTGACCGGAAGCACTATGCCCGTGAGGCTTGGGTAATGGCTAAGGTTCGTCATATGTGGGTTGATGTGATGAAGACTCCTGAAAAATGGGAAAACTTTGGACGCAAAGTAAAAGAGATGAACATGAAGCGCCCCGCGTTTCAGGAGGAATTTGCCAAAGTAGTTCCTGATTGGAAAATTCTATAGACAGTGAATATATTGATGGAATCGTAAAAAGTGCCAAAATGCCATTTTTAGGAAAATTCACGCTCTATGAACTTGAACGCGCATGTATGGGCGTTATAGCCGGGATATGGTTCGAAAAGTGCTGAGAAATTTACAAAAGGCCGGATCCGTGGAATGTCTGGGCCGGGGTCCCGGGGCGGTCTGGCAAAAAAGGGGTAATACCCTCAAAAAAGGGCATTAAAGAGGGTAATAAGTCACCGCACAAGTCTTGAATTTTTGCCAGGAGCCGCGCAAGTCCTCAGAAATTATGAATTTGATTGGTCTTAAACACTGGAAAACTTTCCAGGCAAATTATCTAAAACCTCTTCTCCAACAAGGGTTACTTGTTATGACCATTCCTGAAAAACCAACGAGCAGTGAACAGCGGCATATAACGACCGAAGCAGGGAACAAGGTCTTATGCACGACCCGTTGACCGACAAGGTCAGGGTTCAAATTTAGAGAGAGGATTTCAAATTATGAAGATATCAACCATGTTTGATCAAATTGACCTCGGAACTATGGCCTTGCCTAAGTACACGTTATCATAAATATTGTGACATAAACTGGTTACAAGAGATTCTTCGTTGCTTCACTCCTCAGAATGACAGCGCCTGTGTTGATTCCCACAATAAACTGACCAAAATATCCTGATTATATTGAACAAGATGCCGGATTTTCAGATTAAGTAGACAGGGGACTGAGGTTTATCAATCAGTCCCCTGTCTTTGTTCTATCTACGAGTTAAAAGATGATT
>JAUSPI010000105.1 GCA_030655775.1 Syntrophales bacterium | reverse complement strand
GAGGCCGCGGTGCTGTTAAACGGCCTCGGCATCCCGGAAGAGATGCGTCAGAAAAAGATGAAGGAGCTTGACGGCAGCGATAAGGTACGGGTACTGCTGGCCCAGGCCCTGTTCGGCAACCCCGATATCCTGCTTCTGGACGAGCCCTCCAACCAGCTGGACCTGAAGACCATCACCTGGGTGGAGGAATTTCTCTCCCGCTTCCAGAACACGGTGATCATCGTCTCCCATGACCGCCATTTCCTCAACCAGGTCTGCACTCATGTGGCGGATATCGATTATGGCAAAATCCAGGTCTATACCGGCAACTATGACTTCTGGTATCAGGCCAGCCAGCTCAATTTCCGCCAGAAGGAAGCCGAGGGCAAGAAGACCAAGACCAAGGCGGAGGAACTCAAGGAATTCATCCGGCGCTTCAGTTCCAACGCCTCCAAGGCCAAGCAGGCCACCTCACGGAAGAAGCTGCTTGAGAAACTCACCATTGAGAACATGCCAATTTCCTCCCGAAAATATCCCTACATCGTCTTTAAGCCGGAACGGCCCTGTGGTGACATAGTTCTGGAGATCAAAGGTCTTTCCAAAGAGATCGACGGGGTTTCCATGTTTAAGGATCTCACCCTCACTGTCAACAAGGGCGACAAGATCGCCTTCGTCGGTGCTAACAGCCTTGCAAAAACCACACTGTTCCAGATTCTGGCCGGGGAGTTTGAGCCGGATAAAGGAAGCTTCCGCTGGGGAGTGACCATCCGCAACGCCTATTTCCCGAAAGAGAATAATGCGTATTTCAATAATGAGGAGCTTGATCTTGTCGGCTGGCTGCGCCAGTTTGCACCTCCTCAGGAGGATGAAAGTTTTGTCCGGGGGTTCCTGGGCAAAATGCTTTTTTCCGGAGAGGAGGCGATGAAAAAGACCTCTGTCCTCTCCGGTGGTGAACGGGTGCGCTGCATGATCTCCAAGATGATGCTCTCCGATGCCAACGCCCTCATTCTGGATGAGCCCACCAACCATCTCGATCTTGAGTCAATCACCTCTTTGAATAACGCCCTGATGGCCTTTCCAGAGGTGGCGCTCTTTACTTCCCATGATCATCAATTTGTATCCACCGTGGCAAACAGAATTGTCGAATTCACTCCGGACGGCATCATCGACGTGATGCAGGACTTTGACGAGTACCTGGCAATGAAAGAAGTGAGTCTGTCCAGTGAAAACGATTACCTGGACAGGCAGGCAGCTATGTGAGCCTGAAGGATAAGGGCTGAAAGCTAAAGGCTCAAATTCACAATCAGATGAGTTTGAAAATTGATTTTTGAAGATTTGATTACTTCCTGGTAATGTAGCATCCGGCGATATAGACTCACAGTAAGCCTTTCACTGCGAAACCGATAATCTGTTCCATTGTACATCGCTTCCGACTTATCCTGACCTCCCTCAATATGATCCCATATTATACTCCAATCCTAACTTAAAAAATGGACCGGTTTTCGGGGGGCAGGTCAAGCCCAAGGAGCCACATTCCACTGTTAACCAAAAAATTATACGCACTTTTTCTTGTCAAAGATCCCCCCAAGTGAAAATTTTCTAACATAGCTGCCTTAATCGGGCAGTCGTAATCACGATAAAATTTTATTGCTAAGTATTGATAATTATAATACCTTGAGAGTAGTAAAATCATTGGGGGAGAGCAATCATGTTGTGTGCCCTGTGCAGGGAGAAGAAGGTTGCGTTCATGTGTGACGGCTGCGGCGTTTCTCTATGCCGTGAATGCGTTAAGTACAGTGTGTACGGGACAGGCTGTGGATGCATTACACCTCTTTATCTGTGTCCGGTCTGTTTCGATGATCCGGACGTCAATCAATGTTGCCCCGAAGAAACGATGAAAGACATGTAGATGATTTTATGTCATGGATCGCACAATCCGCAATGAATACTCTGTTAAAATCAAGTTTGAAATGACGATTGATGATTCAAACGGACCCCACTGAACAATCAATGCTGTTAAAACTCCAGATTGAGTTTCTATTGGAAAGAAAAGTGAGTGCTTTTAAGCGCCTTGCGAATTCAACAAGACAAGTGATGGGCAGCCGGTGTCAACTGGGCGCACAACCGCAGGTCGCTGGGTGTATGTGAAGTTAGAAGAGGTCGAACCACAGGATCTACCTGACGACAAGTAAGAACAAGGCGGCCTTACTTGCAGGTTATCCTGGCACGTTCACTTTGTCATCCCGTAATCGTCAACCGCAAGATCACCTTCATATTAAAGATAAGGTGGCGGCGATAACCAGCACAATGCAGATTTTCCTTGATCTCGCCTGCGCAATACGGGGTGAAAGCTGCGATAAAATACAATCCAGCCCTGTTCTCGACTACAATAAATAATTGATAATCTCTCGGCAAAGTCAAAGGTGCGGATAAGTAGGTACAGCTCGCATCCGTAACTTTCTGTTATCAATAAAAACGAGTTTCTCAGAGAGATACAAGATTTCAAGTGGTTATCAATAAAATGTTTCCTTGACTTATCAACTCATTTGACCCATATATTGAGAGCTTTGCATAATACCAATATTGTCATTGCGAGCAAAGCGAAGCAATCTCGTAACATATTAATAATTCATAAGATTGCCGCGTCGCTAAAGCTCCTCGCAATGACCAGAATTGCAGTTTTGCAAAGCTCTCATATTACGTGTTTGAATAAGGCATTGTCAATCGGTTAACAACCAATTTGGACTTTTTTTAGAAGGGTGATGCCATGGAGAAATTCTTGAAACCCTGTTTCTGAAAAGAGGCGGGGGTTTGTGTTTCAGGGAGGTATCGGGAGAAACCGGTCTACTCGACTCAATAGGGTTCTTATGAAAAAAATTGTGCTTCTGTTATGCCTCATCGCGTTGTTCCTTTCCGGGTGCGCCACCATGGACATGCGGAAAATTTCGGTTGAGCCAAAAATATCGACCGAGAATATGCAGAAAAGTTCTCTGAAAGCTGGGCTGCTTCTCAACGACCAGTTCACCAACTACAAATATGCCTTCGAGACCGGCACCCAGCTGTACTTGCTGTCAAAGGTGCAGGGAGAAATTGCGATCGGCAAAAATTTGTCCCACGCGCTTTACGGGCTTGTCTCCAGCAAATTCGGAAACGTTGCCATTGCTAAGGATGCAAGGGAAATCCAAGATGTATCCGTTTATTTCGTTCCCCGTATTAAATACTTCAACTATTCGCCCCCCTTCACGGGGATGGGTTCTCATACCGCCGATGTGGAGCTGGAAACGGAAATCTTTGCCGGAAACGGGCAGCGGCTGCGCAGTTTCATCGTCAAGGGAAAGGGGAGCAGGAACATGATCAATCAACTGATTATGAAAACAAACTATGATATGGCCCACTACGCTGTAAACGAGGCCATAGACAACCTGCTGAAGGAATTTTCCCGGAAGTTGGATGAATTTTATTGATTAAGATAGGAGTGCCCGATGATTTTAAAACGATGGCTGTTGATTTTCCTGGTCCTCTGCACCAGCGGTTGCGGACTCCATGGAGGGTTAACCCAGTCCGAAGGACTTGCCAACTACCACCCACTCTTCCTGACTGCAACCAAGGACAAGGGCGATATCCTCATTCAGGAAGGCCGGGACTACCTTCGCGAAGGTTCCTTCGACAAGTTCCTTCCCTCCATGAGCGAGGCGCTGAAGTTTTACTCCGGCAAGGGGGAAAAAGCTGCCGATATTTGCCGTTATCTGGGCAAGGCCTATCTCGATCGTAACGAGTACGACAAGGCCCTGTCCTATTTCAATCAATCGTTGTCCGCTGCCAGAAGCAGCCGCTATCAGGAAGGGATTATCCTGGCAACGGTCGGACTGGCCGATAGCTACAAGAAAATCGGGGATACGGATAAGGCTGCAGAGATTTTGGCGGCGGCCCAGCAGAGCAATCGTGAGTCAACAAAAGGCGAACATCCGCTTATTGCGCTTAGTATGGGGGAGACCCTCGCACAGCAGGGCCGTTTATCCCAGGCACTGGACATCTTCACCCGGACCCTTTCCAACATTGACAGCTACAAGGACGACAGGCTGAAACAGTCAGTCTACTCGTCTCTCGGCACGACCCTTTTCGGCCTCGGCCGTTATCAGGAGGCAATCACCCATTACCAGCAGGCCCTTGAACTTGCCCGGAGAAGTTACAACACGCCCGATATCGTGGACATCCTAAACAACATCGGTTTTTGTCTGGTGTCTTTGAAAAGATACAACGAAGCCGCTATGGCCTTTAATGAAGGGTTGGGGCTCCTGGCCGTCATGGGCCTGCAATATCCCGAAAAACAGATGTACGCTAATTACGGTCTGGGGCTTTTGAATGAAGAGCAACACCGTAATGCCCAGGCGCTACTCTACTACAACACCGCCATCAATTTTATTGAAGATTTGAGAGGCAGCCTGAGTTCGACGGAGTTCCGATCCTTGTTCCTGGCCAATAAAATCGCCGCCTATGAACATGCCATCGACATCCTGGTCACGGCAGCCGGTCGGACGTCTGAGGACGTCCGCCTGGATCCGCGATTTATTAAAGCAGACCTAACTCCCGCAGAAGTGGCCTTCTTCTACGCGGAAAGCACCAAGACCAGATCTTTTCTCGAACTGCTCTACAAAGCCAGAACGGGCGCCTTTGCCGATCGGATCCCCCGGGAA
Source organism: Syntrophales bacterium (assembly GCA_030655775.1). Lineage (NCBI taxonomy): Bacteria > Pseudomonadati > Thermodesulfobacteriota > Syntrophia > Syntrophales > Syntrophales bacterium. The sequence continues at coordinate 4,486 of JAUSPI010000105.1, read as the reverse complement.
CTGGCCGAACAGGAGAGTCGATTGCTCAACACCATTGACTCAATCCAGGCCTCTGGAAGTGGTCAATCGGAAGCGCAGCGCGAGCTCCTAACAAGATCGAAACGCGAACTCGATGAGTTGATTGCCAAATTGCGGAAAGAGTATCCGGATTATGCCTCCATTCGCTATCCGGAGCCGGTCATGGCCGGGAATATCCCTCTGCATGCCAACGAGGTTCTCCTCGCCTACAAGGTCAATCCCGGGAAAACCTATCTCTGGATCATAGAAAAAGGCAAGAAACCTTCGGCCATCGAAATCGCCGTGAGCCGGGATGAACTTATCCGTAAAGTTGGGGAATTTAGGATCGGGCTTGAAAATCCGGGCCGGCTGGACGCCTACGACCCCGAGAAAGGGCAGGCTCTGGGCAGGCTCTTGCTGGAAGAGGCTCTCAGCCGGATAGGCTCGGACAAAAATATAATCATCACCCCCGACGGCGTTCTGAACATGGTTCCCTTCGAGGCATTAACGGTTGGTAAAACAAAAAATACGATTCAATACCTGGGAGAAAAATACAAAATCAGCTATTATCCCTCCGCCTCGGTCATGGCAACCATGCGGCAGTTCAAGGGAAGTCCCAAATTATCCAAGCCCCTGTTTGCGCTCGGCGATCCGGTCTATGAGGATTCCGATGTGCGTTACAGCCGGAGAAAGTCCGACAACATCGTCGTAGCCTCCGCCGATTCAACGCCCTCTCTCAATTTGCGCAGTGCCCTGGTCCGCAGCGGTTTCTCTTTGCCCCGACTGATCGAGACCCGCGACGAGGTCATAGAAATCGGCGCACTCTTCGGGTACAAGGCCGATGACCCGAACATCAAGCTCGACATGGATGCCTCCAAGAGCGAACTTCTGAAATCCGATCTCGGTCGTTACCGGTTTATCCATTTTGCCACCCACGGTCTTTTGAGCGGCGACATTCCTTACATCCTCGAACCGGCGTTGGTTCTTACCCAGCCGGGAAACCGCAATACTGAGGACGGTTTCCTGAAGATGAGCGAAATCCTAGGATTAAAGCTGAATGCCGATTTAGTCGTCCTATCGGCCTGCAAGACAGCCCTTGGAAAAGAAATCGCCGGGGAGGGTGTTGTGGGTCTGAGCCGCGCATTCATGCTTGCAGGGTCCAAATCGGTCATCGTAAGCCTTTGGAGCGTGGAATCAAATTCGACGGCAGTCATGATGAAGAGCTTCTACTCTCATCTGCAACACGGAAGGTCCAAGGAAGAGGCTCTCAGGCTGGCCAAGCAGGAATTAAAAAATCAAAGTTTAATATCAGATGATCTTAGCCGTGGCGTGAAGATAGCCGGACGGGACAAGAAAACTCAAACCAGCACCGAGCACCCTTTCTTCTGGGCGCCTTTCATATTAATCGGCGAATGGAAGTGAAAACACTGGGGGCCATCTCCCGGCACAAGGTATTCAGGATTTACCTCGCCAAAGGAAAGATCACAAAGGAGATGATCCGGATGCTCTCGTCTTGGAGGCATTCCGGGTTTCACGTGTTCTGCGGAAACCGTATCCGGCCGAAAGATGAGACGACAATAGAAAATCTGGCGCGACACATTGTCCGTGCCTCGTTTTCTCACAACAGAAGATGACCTATGTGCCGGAATCATCAACGGTCGTCTATACGTCCCAGAACAACAAGGTCTTTCCTGCCGTGTAACGGCTGACCACCATGTGTTCTTATATGCCGGACAAGGGGTGAGCAGGTTGTGCGGTGCTATGGATTCTGAAACACTATTAGAGACTACAATTCAAATGGTAATCCTCACTTTGATTACAAACCGGAAGTTGCCGATAAGTAGGTGGCGTCAATGTCCAGCGCATGTCATTTTTTCATGAACCGTATTCACTCTGTCAAATACAAAGCGTCAGTGCGGCTGATCGGGCCAGATCATTGAATGCGGGATAAAACATGCAGGACTTACTGTATATTTTTCAGCTCAAGGGGGGAATGCATATCTTCCTAAAATCCATATTTGACATATTTCGTCGTAAGTTATAGCTTTCAAACTACATTTAGCAATAATCTGCGACTAATTGATATTGATAAGTAAACTTGTATCATGTCCCTCGAATAGGCATCGAATTATCCATTGACAAAAGCTTTTTGTTTTACTATTATCGGCGTAACTCCCCTGTCAAGGAAGGAACGAACAATATAGTGAAACAGGAAAAAACCAAGCTTGGCAAATTTGAAATGCAGCTTCTCGCCTATACCCAGCTTAGAAAAAAAGAATTCATCTTCTCGGGCGAAATTGCTTCCGCCTTGGATATTAATGCTAAACAGGAATGGAAACTCCTCAATCGGATGGCGTCCTCCGGTCTTATTATCCGTTTGAAAAGAGGCGCCTATCTGGTCCCGCCGCACATGCCTGCCGGCGGACGATGGACCGTCAGCGGCTATTACATCCTCTCTAAGCTCATGGAGGTCATCAAAGGCCGATACCAGATCAGCGGCCCGAGTGCTTTTAACTTCCATGGCTTCGACGACCAGGTCCCGAATCGGATTTATGTTTACAATGACCGGATTTTCGGTGAGAAAAAAATAGGTGCAACCGACTTTGTCTTTATCAAGACAAACGCCAAGCGTTTGGGTTCAACCAAAAACTTGAAAACGCCCGATGGCATTGACGCAGTAATGGTCACCAAAACGAGGGCGCTTGTCGATGCCGTCTATGACTGGTCCCGGTACAACACCCTTCCCCGGGCCTATGGATGGATTGCGGAGACACTGAAGAAAGACCCGACCATCACCGAGAACCTGATTGCTGACACGCTTAAATACGGCAACAAGGGAACTGCCAAGCGCATCGGGTATTGGCTTGCCCAGCTTAGTATCGTCGATGATCAACTCGGAGAAATAAAACGTCAACTCGGTCCGACAAGGTCGCTAATCCCATGGATACCCGGACAGACGGCAAAAGGCAGCATCAATAAAGAGTGGGGGTTGATTGTCAATGGATCCATCCCGCGATCATAGGATCTCGGTCCACGAAGATCAGGCGCTCTTCCGCGAGGCGGTGCTTTTCACCGCGGGCCAGACAGGGTTAAATGCCACCCTCATCGAAAAGGATTATTTCTGCACCGTCCTTCTGCAGTATCTTTATGACCAGCCGGACAGCCCCCTGATTTTCCGGGGAGGAACCTGTATCGGCAAGGTCTATACCGATTTCTACCGGCTCAGCGAAGACCTCGATTTCATGATTTCGACACCACCGGAAGCGAGCATTTCCGTGCGACGAAAACGGATGGCGCCGGTCAGGGAATGGGTAAAAAAAATTTCAGAGGAGATGCACATCCTGACCCTCCCCGAAGACTTCACCGGGCATAACAGTTCACGGCAGTACGTCGCGTATGTGACCTACCCATCGGTTTTCCTCACTGAAGTAGCGGCCCGCATCAAAATTGAAGTGGGTTTGCGCGAAACGCCCCTGATGCAGCCCGCGCACATGAAGGCCAGAACGTTGTTGCTGAACCCTTTTACCCGAAAATCCATGGTCCCCGACATCGATTTGATCACCTTGCCCATGAAGGAGGCCATCGCCGAAAAAATACGGGCGGCTTTGACACGTTTGGAACCAGCCATTCGGGACTTTTTCGATATCGATTACCTCGCATCCCGGAATAAGATGGATCTTAACGATCGGCATCTCTTCCAGCTTCTCGCCGAAAAACTGAAGGTTCCGGGAAATTTGCCTATCGATCTGTCTTCAGCGCGGAAAGAAAAACTCAAAACCCAGATCAATACGGAACTGAAACCGGTGTTGCGACCCGAGGATTTTGAAAGCTTTGATCTCGATAGGACATTCGATATAGTCGCGAGAATGAGCCATCTGTTAGAGTGAATGGGAGATGATTCTCTTGAGTAAAACAGGGGACTCTGTATTTTTATGGTAAAACAAATAAGTAAAAAAATAGGCCCAGCTGGTCACAGAGGACTCGAGGGGGACGTCCTTCAATAAAAGGATCGGGTTCAGGCTAGGGATTTGGTCTGCTATTGGTCTACGGTTGAGCTTGGCATCTACATGGCAAATTTGTCCGAAAAACTTGGTATAACAATTGCGGCCGTGAGTTATGCGGTTAAACGCGGAGAAATAGTAGCGAAAGAAGGGGGTTATCAATTGACGGAATGATTTATTTGATTACTTAAGGACGTCCCCCTAAAGACGTCCCCCTAAAGATCTCGGGGCATCCAAGTTTTCAAATACAAGCCTTCACGTAAGCTGATCGGGCCAGAACATTGAATGCGGGATGAAACATGCATATTTTTGAGCGTGATTTTTTTCAAGGCGACGTGGTATTTGTGTCTTCCTGTAGTTAACAAATTTGAGGTGATAAATATTATACATGGTTTCTCTTGGTAATGATCACCGATACCCCATATTTTGTGGTCATTATTCCATATTCCATTGACGCACAAGAATGTTCTTCGTATACTACCCCACGA
>JAUSPI010000104.1 GCA_030655775.1 Syntrophales bacterium | reverse complement strand
GCCATGAAGCAAACAGCAAGGGGCTCTTTTCGGAGACACGTTTAAAAAAGGAGGAAATGCCATGAATTATGAAAAACCTCTCCTGATAGATTTTGCCCTGGAAGACAGGGCCGAGGGCACTCTTGGTAGCTGTAAGTCGGGAGCTTCCGCTGCTGCGTGCAGCCTCGGATCGAGTGTCGGAGGGCCCGCCACAGGAAAATGCATAAATGGGTCAGTCGCGCAAGGCAGATGCGAAATGGGAGCGACTGCCGCAGGCAGGTGTAGACTTGGGAGTCAAGCAAACCCTCCCTCTCCTCCCTCCCAGCGCTGAACAATTCCGACAGTTCAGGGACTGAAAACGAGGTCGAGTTTGAAGGGTAAAACATCCAACACGGGATTCGCTCTGAAACTGGGCAACGGCATCTGCTGGTCCTTTATAGCTACGCCGGATACAAGGTTGTGGGTAGAAAAATTCGCCACGATTATTGGACTGGATCCTGACGATCGGGATATGAGCTGCAGCAGTATCAGGATGTTCTTTGTCCGGGGGCATTGGAAGAAAGACGAATGTGTCGAGCTGAATCCACTCATATTCTCGAAGATAAAGACAGATCTTCCAACTGGCGGATGGAGTGGCGTGGATTTCGGGGCGCTCAGACTCTGGACGCATAACGAACTACCGGACATTGTTTGTGAAATCAGTCATGCCCGCAGTCACAGGGTTGACATTGTAAAAATGTGGACCGCCCTTTACGGCATATACTTGAGATCGTTTGACTCGGGGGGGCTTATTCTGCATGGGGCCCTCGTAGAGCGAAACGGAAAAGGGGTGTTGCTTGCCGGTCAGGGAGGCGCCGGAAAATCCACCCTGTCTCGCCGCCTTCCTCCTGACCGGCATGTCTTGAGTGACGATCAGTCCCTTGTCGTGCTGGATGATCAAAACAGATACCTGGCTCACCCCGTCCCCACCTGGAGCGATCACCTCTGGCGGGAATCAGAACAGAACTGGAATATCCAATATCATGTCCCCCTTGCCGCGATTTTTTTTATAGAACAGGCCGCCTCCGATAAAGTTGTTCCCATAGGCCGGGGACAGGCGGCTGTGCGTATTAATGATTCCTGCACGGAGGCAATTAATCCAGTCTGGTGGCACATGGATATGAAAGAAAAGACAGACATAAAGAAGAAAATCTTTGATAACGCGAGTGATATGGCCAGGGCCATTCCAGCTTATATTCTCCGAAACAGCCTTAATGGTTGTTTCTGGGACGAGATGGAAAAGGTTCTCTGACATGACCGGATATGCCCCCAAAAAGATGGTTTACACCGGCTCAAGCATGTACCCTGTTTTAAAGGCGTCCGACATAATGCATGTATCGCCGGGCGAAGGTGATCAGATTCGACGTGGAGATGTCATCGTATTTTCCCCACCGGGCAGCAACGACATGGTTGCTCACAGGGTTATTTCCATCTCCGACCATGGGTTAATAACACGGGGCGACAATAACAACGATGCCGACCCTTGGTCACTAAGCCCTGATCGTATTGTCGGGCGTGTAGTCCGCGCGCGAAGGGGGAATCGGCTTCTGGCAATATATGGTGGAACAAGGGGCCTGTTATATGCGTCCGCAGTCAGATTTTTCTGCAACATCGATTCGGTGATATCTTCCTTTCTGAATCCTGCCTATCATCGTTTGGCTAAAGCGGGACTGTTCAGGCGATGGTTGCCGGATGGAATGCGTATGCGGGTTCTTTCTTTTAACCGTTCCGACGGAGTGGAGTTTCAGCTTCTCATGGCCGGACATGTGATCGGGCGCCTGCTGCCGGGCAAGAACGAGTGGTTTATCCGGCGGCCCTTTCGCCTCTTTGTGGATGAGGCATCTCTCCCTCAACCGGGTGCATGCATCAGACGGGGTGAGGCATCATTGAATGATTTCTCTTGAACAGAAAATACTGGCCTGTTCAGCCGAGTTATATCCTGACTCATATCAACAGCAAAAATTGCAGCGCCTCATGCTCAGGTGCATGGACGTGGACCATCTGATCGGCACGGCCTTTGACGAAGGGGTGGCTGGTCTCCTATATAAAAATCTCACCAAATCAAATCTGCCGGATATCCTCGATAAGAAGCAGCGAGAAACGCTTCGAAACCTTTACCACGGAAATGTTGTTTTTAACCTCAAGCTGATCCATGATTTTAAAGAGATCCTGCACCGGCTCAACCAGAAAAAGATAAAGGTTGTCCCTCTGAAGGGGATAATTCTTTTGAAACAGGTCTATCGCGATATCGGCCTGAGGCAACTAACCGACATCGATCTCTGGATACTTGACAGGGATCACAGGGAAATTATCCGGACACTGACTGCCCTGGGCTACCGGAGCGATCCGGTTTATCCGGGTACTTTCCGAAGGGGGCGCACAACCATTGATCTTCACTTTCACATTCTCGGGGCTGAACGCATTGGGGCGCGAAAGTTTATTCTTGCCCGGGGACAGAGTCATTTCTATACGAATGCCCGGAGCATGGACTTTGAGGGCGAGGAAGTCCTGTCTTTAAACAAATATGATCAGGTTATAATCTTGAGCCTTCACGCGCTTAAGCACAATGCAGAAAGACTGATCTGGCTGGTGGATATCAAGAGTCTGCTCGCCGGCTGGGAGAAGCCTGACTGGGAGGCGCTCATTGATCGAGTCCGGTATATGGGCCAGGAAAAATCTGTTTCATATATCTTTTTCCTGATCCGCCATATATTTGGTTTTCCCTTCCCACAGGAAGTCAGCCGGGCCCTGAAGTTGGGGGAACTCAACTTCCTGGAAAAAAAATTGCTGAAAGAGAGGCTAAAAAAGGGACCCCTGCCAAAATGGGCCGCCCTTTTTCTCTTTTCCCCCGACAGGGGATTATGGGCGCGGATTTACTCCATCCTTGAGACACTGTTTCCAAGGCCGGAAATATTGAGACAGGGTTTTGCGTCTTCTCGAGAGCTCAAAGTCTGGGAGCTCTACCTGAAGAGAGTCTGTCAGCTTATTAACATGGCAAAAAAGCATTAGGGTCTGTGCGGGATTTCCTCTTCGGAGACGCCATCCACAATATAGATCAGAGGGTTTTCACTCAACTTTATTATAACCTCTTCAGTCGGGGCGTTGCCCTTGCCGTCAAAAAGCAGTCTGACAATCGGCTTCATGGGATTTTTTTCATCGGTGCGTACGACCATGCCTACGGCCTTATTGTTGAGAGTTACGTAGCTTCCTATTGGATAAAGAGATATTTCCTTGATAAATGCCTTAATTATCTTTGGGGAAAACATAAGATTTTTGGACAGGATTAATTCCCTGATCGAAACATTTTGGATCATTGCCTTTCTATGCGCGCGATTGTGGGTCATGGCTTCGTAGGTGTCGACTATGCCCGTTATTTTTGCATATTCGCAGATTTCATCTCCTTTAATTCCACGGGGATAGCCCTGGCCATTTTCCCTTTCGTGGTGTTCATATGCCACCCGCGGGAGCCAGGGGTAATCATCTTTAAATGGGAACAATATATTCCTTCCTGTCTCTGTGTGTTTTCTGACGATAGCCACCTCGGATTCGGTTAACCTTCCCTTTTTTTCGAGTATGCTTCCGGGAATTTTGAGCATTCCCGCATCATAAAGCAATGCGGCTAATCCCAGTTCAAGAAGTTGCGTTTTTGAATACTCCATACCCCTGCCGATTTTGAGCGCAGATATGAGTGTGTTGATCGATCCGGGAATGGTGTAGACTTCTTCGTGCCCGAAATGGATGGATGATTGATAAAGCTCGTTGATCATCTCCGGTGTGCTGATGATCCTGTTGATTAGAATGAGGGCGGGGTCGACCTTGAATGGCTTGTTGTCTAAAATACTTGCCCTGACTTCATTGATATAATTCCGGAAGTTTGAATAAATTTCCCCGATTTCCCCTGTTTCTTTTTCCGGTTCCGGAATTGCGGCCTCTGCAGACGCGGGTTTCTTGCCCGTTGATAACCCTTGCCCTTCTAAATCGCTGAGACGGAAAGGCCTGGATTTTTTTTCAACCTTCTCGGGCTTTTGAATCGGTTCTTCTTTAATTGGTTTGTTTTTAATGATGTCGGAAAGTCTAACCATGTGATATGCCTCAAAAATGTTTTGGGCGCCGAAGAATCCCTTCCACAGAGTTTTTAGACCTGTTCAGGATTTGCTAAAAAAATATTTTACTATGTTAGTATGGTTACGTATTTAAATTCAAGATTAATTTGTTCAATAATTCTAATTATGATACATTCGTAAAAAGTCCACGTGGTGTCGTTCTGAGGAGCGAAGCGACCTGTCCCAGGACGACAGCCAGGCGGAAATGACTATTTAAAATATTTATGTAAAATTCAAAGCTTGCATAGTACATTGGGAAAACTGTAAACTGTAAACCGGCAGCCGTAAACTGTTACGAAATACAATATCAGTTTGGTGGGGAATTGCAAGATGATCTACGGAATACGAAATATATTTTTGGCCGTTATTGCGGGCCTGTTTGTTTTGTCTCTTTCAGCCTGCACTTTTGAGGCAAAGGGAATACCTGTGAAGGAATTCAGGCCTCCTAAAGCTGTTGAAGAAATGGATGCGAGCCGGAAAAAAGAGATGGAAAAAGAGGTCATCGGGATGAGCCGGGTTACAG
>JAUSPI010000103.1 GCA_030655775.1 Syntrophales bacterium | reverse complement strand
AAGATAAGTAAGGTGTCCCCGGAATTACGCAAAAGAACTATAGGGAACCATACCGATCTTGAGCTTTTTTGCACACCGGTATCGTTTAAAGCCATCAAGAAGAATTTTAGTCCCGTCTTCAAGATTAATGCCTTTAAGTGGTTCCTGGATATCATGTTCAATAATAGAGGCAAGTAATGCCCTTTCAATTTCTTTGGACTTTAACCTGAACTTTTCATACCTCAGGTCCAAATTGATAATTTCTATCTTCTCAACCATGATTTCCCCTATGCATCTTATTTTTGAATCTGACCATAACAAAAACACCCAAGACGTATCTTGCAGGCCTGTGTGAGAAGCATATAAATATTAGAAAAAATTTTTAAATATAACCTGAAGGTCAGAAACTGAAATATTATAGGGGAAAAAGGGATTTATAAAAAACACGACGCTGTCAGATAAAACCATCAGGATTTTTGTGCGCACGTAACCATGCGGGATACTGGCTGTTATTTTCTATGCTGAGATGCCCGACCAAATAACCTGAAGGTCACACGTAAAAAGACTGCGTTTTGCTTTGAGCCACCGGATTGTTGATAATAATCCCAGGCAAATGCATCCGGCCCCCGAATGGGATGATTGCTGATCTGGGATTGATGGTTTGATCAACGACAATTATAATTCCCCATCAACGACAATTATAATTCCCGTTTCCATTGTTTTATAACCTGTTTATTTCATTAATAAATACTCGCAAAATAAATTTTATTGTGTTTTTTTGTTTATATCCTTCCGGAGGATAGGGCCACGTGCTTATTCCGGTGAATCCGTCCACCCGTTCCGGGCAATTCAGTCCACCTGTTCCAGAGCATTCCGTCCAGGTTTTCTGGAACTGATCGACGATGGTTTTACCCTATGTCTCAGGCTTCTTATTTTTAGTCAAGTTTCTTGTCCTTTTTAACGTCAAAAATACAACATTTTTCTGTTAGTGACAAATAGAAATGTCCGGTTTTTGTAGCGCATGATTTGTCCGGTTTTATCATAGAAGTTGTTTCCATGTTAAGGACAATTTTATTTTTATTAAATATTCCAATTTCATTGTTTATAAAATTTATGCTACTCTTGCGTTGCCAACTCAGAGGATAGGGCTCTGCTGGGAAGCAACCCGAGCGTTGAAGTCGGTGGCTTAAGCATGGGGGTAGTGCGTAATGTACTGCCCCTTTCTCACATGCTTTTGCCCTCAATGCGTTAAATCCCAGGGGGTTTGGGGGACAGAGTCCCCCATTATAACCTGAAGGTCACACGTAATTGGTAAAAAGTCCTTTCATTATTTCCATTCTTATTTAGGTTGTTGATACTTAAAACCTGCTTTAATCAAGATTTCCTCTAAAATTATGCCGACCTCTCCTTTTTTCTTCAATTCATCAATCATCCACCTTTGAATTCGGGCATTTACATGGACACGCTTGAGATGTGATGGTAATTTTGGTTTTGGTATTCCTCTATATCCTCCGCGCATAAAACTCACCTTTCATTTAAAAAGTAATCCTGGAAAGCATTGCTATTACAGGATTTTAGATAGCTGTATAACAGTTACCATAAAAATAGGGTGATATTCGCCTAAAAATCTGGTCACTTGAGATTTTTCCATTTTTGGAACCACAATAAACATATGTTATTGGCACCCCGTTCTGCCATTGGTTAAACCATGGTGTGATAATATACGTCCAATTGTACTTTCAGACGGTATTGAATTGATATCATATTCTTCCAATCTTTCTTTAATAGCCTTGGGTCCGCAAAGCAGACCTCTGTTATATAATTCCAACCGTACTATTTTAACTATTTCTTGGATTTCTTCCTTTGTATATGCTGGATTTTTTGTGATTTGATCCTGCTCATTGGATATCATTATCAGTTCCTTTGTCTTGGTTCTTATCTTTTTTTGCCTGTTCCATACGGTAACTGTCTACGTTCAGTTCCAGGATGACACTATGATGGACAAGTCTGTCAATTGCGGCTGCGGTAATCATGGGGTCTTTAAAAATCTGCTCCCATTTAGAAAAAGGCAGGTTGCTGGTAATCATCAGACTGCTCCGTTCATATCGGTCAGCCAGGAAGGTAAACAGCACTTCCATTTCTTCCCGGCTTTGTTGTACGTACCCGATATCATCAATAATAACCGCATCAAACCTGGACATTTTTTTAAGTTTCCGGGTCATCTCAAGCTCTTTTTTAGCGATCAGTAATTCCTGAACAAGTTGACTGCATGAGATAAAAAGAACCTGTTTCCCCTTTTCAATCAGGGCATGGCCGATGGCACATAGCAGGTGGGTTTTACCACTGCCTGGATTGCCAAAGACCAATATGTTTTCGGCCCGATTCAAAAAAGAACCATTGATCAGAACATTTAAATGGTTGGCCACCTTTGTGGGCAGGCGCTTTTTATCAAAGTTGTCAAATGTTTTAGAGGGCGGGAGTTTGGATGCATAGAGATTGCGGGATATCCGGTTCTGCTGCCGTACTTCACATTCGAGATTTAACAATTCCAAAAGATATTGTTCGTAGCTCCATGAGTCTGCCCGTGCCTGCCCTGCAACCTCTTCATAACTGCGGCGTATGGTTGGCATATGAAGCTGTGTAAGGTTGCAAACAATCTGTTCCTGGTCGCTCAACATGACAACACCTCCTGCAGCAGCTGGTCATAACAGGTCAAATCAACTTCAGGGATATGGATATCGGCAATCATAACCTGAAGGTCACACATAAAATCAGGCTCGTTGGACTGCATGAGAATTTGAACCTGCTCTTTGCAGATATCCATATTTTTATCAATTAAGACTTTCAGGGCATTGTCCACAGCTGTTTCACTTTCTTTAGCAGCCATATTTAGAATGCTCAGATATCGTTTGACAGCACTTTTTGGTGAATATCGTTTTTTCAGGGTATCATATGCAATCCTGAACCGGCTGGTGGGGAACATTGCATCACGATAACGGTAGTTTTCAAATGCACCTGGTTTCCGGATCAGGCTGTCAATGATATGCCGATAATTGATTTTGTGTTTTCCTTCACCACGGAGTCTTGGCAAAACATCAACTTTTTTCTGAGCGTACCATATCTCCAACCGATCCATATATAGACGAACCTGGATCTCTTCACTGATCAGCCTGCTTTCCACGGAATAGACATTATGATTTACCCGTATGGTGCTGCTGGGGCCGACTTTCATTCCCTGGTGTTTGCAGGAGTCAATCCGGCGTTCAGGCAATCTGTGTAAGACAGCTTGTTCCTCCATGAAACGCTTGTTCCGACCGGCATTCAACTGTGCAAACAATTTATGTAAAAATTGTTCATATTCAGCTCGATCATCAAAATTTCGGTTTCCCCTTAAAAGCAAGGCCTGGTCCGCTGCTCTTTTGAAACGATAATTGCGTTGTTCCACATCACCATTTTCATTTGGACTATTCGGATTTGTTTTGCAGGGAATGATTCTATAATGATCAACAAGATCCTGATATCTTCTGGTAAATTCTTCAGGATGGTCGGCCTTATTTACTGCTGTGGTTAAACGGTCCGTACGATGGTTTCCCGGCACTCCTCCCAGCTCCCATAAAGCATTTTGAAGCCCCTGGCTCAGGCTCTCAAAGCTTTCTGAAAAACAAATAGTCCCAGCTTCCCAGTTGGAATAGGTCAAAACAAAATGATAAATCATATGGTCAAAGGAAAGACCGCTTATCATTATCCCCAGTTTATCCATATGGGTAAAATCAGACTGGCACAACTCCCCCGGCTTGTGTATTTGAGGAAAAAAGACTTCTTTAGGGGGGCCTTCCACTGCTTTCCAATGTTTAATACGGCGCTGTAACGTTCTAAGTTGTCCATCTTCAAATTCCCCCGGGGTTCTGCATTGAAGATCCTCAAACAGGGTTTTGCCCTCCAATCCCGGGTTGATCTCCAACATTGATTTAATGTTTTCCCATACATTTTCAAAAGGATCTTGGCGCGTTTGCCATCCATGCTTTTGCCTGACATCGCTTGGTAGCTTACCGTGCTTGCGGTATTTGCGAGCGGTTTTTTCATCCATTCCAGCTCTCATTGCTGCAATCCCGAAATTCTTTTCTGTCTGAATCATTTTGAATAACCTCCTTACTTGTTGGTTAGTAACCATCCAAACCTCTCCTTTCTTTTAGATTTGGACGTTCTTACCATTTTTTTTAAGGTTTTTATATTTCGGGAATTTTAATTGTCGTCCGGCGGGAATTATAATTGTCGCTGATCATTGGGCTTTACAAAGGTGGTGTTCCTGGAAAAGGTACTATACCTAACAGTGAAGATCTTACAACAAAAGACATTAAATGCAACGGATGTTTGTCTGACAATCTTTTTATGCACTGTAAACAATGTGATATCAGAGACTGTATAAAAGAAAAAGGTTATGAAGGGTGTCATCAATGTAATGAGTTCCCCTGTAAATATATAGATAATTTTTCGATGGCCGTTGGTAAAAAGGTTATTCTAAGATCTGTTCCATATAGAAAAAAATATGGGACAAAAAAATGGATTGAAGATGAAGAAGCCCGTTACTTTTGCCCGGAATGCGGTAATAAAGTTTTTAGAGGTGTTGT
>JAUSPI010000102.1 GCA_030655775.1 Syntrophales bacterium | reverse complement strand
TGACGGTTTGTTGATCCAAACGGCATCAGGGAGTAACATCGGTTTCGGTATCCTTCCCTTAAACCGTTCAGGGTGTCTTTCATAAGCATCCATAAGCACCTCTTCACGGTTTTCAATAATACGGGCAGCCCTTCCGTAATGGACATCTTCAGGTGTTAAAAGACCTAACCCGGAATGATAATGTTCTGTATTGTACCAGGGAAAGAAGGTCTGAGAGAATGCCCTGGCATCTTCAATGGAACCGAACCTGTCGGGGAACTCAGGTCTGTATTTCATGGTTTTGAACTGAGATTCAGAATATGGATTATCATTACTGACTGAAGGCCTTGAATGACTTTTGGTAACACCGAGATCGGCGAGCAGAAAGGCCACTGGTTTTGATGTCATGCTTGATCCTCTGTCTGCATGGATCAAAAGCTGACCCGGTTGAATTGATTGTTTCTTGATAGTCTCTTCAATCAGCTTACGGGCAAGAACGGCCAGTTCTCTATGCGCTACCATCCATCCCACCACATAGCGACTGAATATGTCGAGGATTACATAGAGATAATAATAGGTCCACTTTACCGGTCCCTTCAATTTTGTAATATCCCATGACCAGACTTGGTTCTGTACTGTTGCAAGAAGCTCCGGTTTTGTATAGTGAGGACGGAGCAGCTGATTTCTTCTCTCTTTTATCTCTCCTTCCTTTTCCATGATCCGGTACATAGTGCGGATAGAGCAGATATATTTGTTTTCATCAAGAAGCTTTGCATAGATCTCCTGAGGGGCTTTATCGATAAAACGGTCCTCATGAAGGACATCAAGTACCTCACTTCGTTCAGAAGCAGAAAGGGCAAGAGGGGGTACGGGACGAATCATCTTTCCTGTTGTCGGAACTTTCCATCGATAGAAACCGGCACGGGATACAGCAAGGGCGGTACAGGCTGCACGTATACCTACCTCATCTCCCAATGCAATAATCGTATTCATGATTTCTCCTCGCTGTCGCCTTTCAGGAGTTCGGCCACTTTCCTAAGAAACTTCAGCACCAATCGTTACCGGAATTGGGTTGGCAATAAGCTCATATCCCAGTCGTTTAGCTCTCTTTTTGAGATTCGACAGCACCCGGTTACGGTACTGGGCCTCGTAGTATTCGACTCCCGGCTCAACATAGTTCCTGCCGTACTTCATCATTGAGTAAAAAAGGATTGCAATTTTCCTTGCAGTGGCTATAACAGCCTTTGCCTTTCCTATTCTGGCAGCCAGTCTTCTGTAGAAAGCTCCTAATGCTGTTTCTGTTTTTCCGACATTTACTGCAGCTATCCGCAAGAGGGTGGTGGCTCTGTTTTTTGTTCGCCCTGTTTTGCTTGATAAGATTTTACCGCCCGATTTCTTGTTTCCGGGGGACAGAGATAGCCAAGATGTAAAGTGTTTTTCCGTAGGCCACTTCGTCATGTCATCTCCGCACTCTCCGATAAGCCTAAGGGCTGTATAGGGACCAAAGCCGTTTATCTGTGTCAGGTCTACTCCTGTTAGCGTATACAGTAAGCTGCGCACCGCAAAGCCAGGTTCATGATTTGACTTATTTCTGGACCTGGCCCCGGGTAAAGGAATATCTGCGGGTATCTTATTCTGGTTCAGTTTTGCCATAACCTTTTCTATCCGGACATCACATTCTTTGATACGTTCTTCGTAAAAGTTCCGGAGTTCAACTGCCTGCTTCAATGCAAAGACATGTTCTTCGCGATAATTTCCAGTAAGTGCCGCAGCTATGGTTTCCTCGGACTCCTTGCATCTGATGTCCCTGTGGGCGGCCAATGTGGTTGCGTCTCGTTCTCCATCGAGAATGTCCCGAATAATTCTCATGCCAGTTGCACCTGTTATGTCTGACACCACATGGTGAAGCTGTACGTTCATCTGCATAAGGGCTTTCTGCATGTGCTGGATGTGGGCAGAAGAATATTCGATCAGTCGCTCCCTGTGGCGTAAATAGGCACGAAGGGTTGCGATATGCTCGCCGGGACGGAAACTTGCCCTTAATAATCCGAATTGATGTAATTTCTGGAGCCATTGAGCGTCGTTGTAATCGGTTTTCCGTCCAGGCACCTGTTTTACCTCGCGGGCATTTACCAGGATTACCTCAAAACCGTCTGATTCGAGGATTTCAAAAACAGGAATCCAGTACACCCCGGTAGACTCCATGGCAACGGATGTTATACCTATCTCGCGCAGCCATTGTGAAAGCCTGCGGAGATCTGTGGTAAAGCTTCGGAATTTCCTGACAGGTACAGAATCATGTTCCGGTGATACGGCAACAATGTGAAATGTAGCGCCGATGTCAATTCCGGCAGCATCAGGATGCACAACAGAAAATGCAACAGAACCCTTTTTTGATGTCATATTACCTCCAGTCATAAAATATATTGGGAGGTGAAATGAAAACTATATTACTTTCCTAAACGGGATCGCTTGAACGTCACCAATATCAAGGACACTTTCATTCCTGGACCACGTTTTTTTACGGGTAAAAACACCAATAAGTGGACGGTCTCTCCTCCCCTATCGAGTATATCAAAACAAGTTTCTATTGTCACAGGGAAAGGTAATTACATTTAAGATTGTTTTTTTGGACATCAATAATCAATTCAGCATGCTTGAGCTTATGCGTAAGCTTTGCATTCTCCCGTTCCAGTTCTACAATACGACGGGCATGCGGATCGGGTCTTTTAGCAAGAGGTCCTCTCTTCTTCGGAATGAGACCCTGATTGATCTGGCGTCTCCACGATGTAAGGTTCGAATAATAGAGCCCTTCACGGCGCAAAAGCGCACCGAGCTGTCCTTGTTGGGTACAGGCTTCTGCCTCTTTAAGAATGCGGAGCTTAAATGCTGCAGTAAATTTCCGGCGTACTGCTTTCTCAGTAACTTCGGGATCAGGGACTGCTCTGATACCGGATTCCTTTTGTACTATACTGCTCTTTGCTGTCATTAAATTTTTCCCTTCCATTCTATTTCTCCTTCCCGCCCTTTGAGTCTAAACTATTGGGTGGAAAGTGTCTCACTTATATTGACACAGAGGGCTATGCCTCCGTGAGAGCAGAGAATGGTCAGGTTTTCTTTTTTAGTTATATCATATTCAATGAGCCCCTTTATTGTCTTGATACTCTGTGGTTGTATAAATATCCCTGGTAAGACCTCTATCCGATGTTCCATGTCTGTCTCCTTTTAAGTTTACTGTGCTTCTCATATAAAGCTGTTACTTCTTATCAATAAAGCCCATCTATGGAGTTAAATCAACTTATTTTCAAATGATAATGTGGTAGAAATACCGGCAAGATTCTTTGTGAGAACTATTGTCATCACTTCTTTTACAACAGCATAAATCTCAGGGTCTTTACTTCCCCTGGGACCAGCAACATTAAGTATCTGTATGTTGTTTTCTTTTACCCAATGCAATATTTCATTTACAGCTTCATCGACTGAAAGTTTCGTCATATTCAAATGAAGACTTGGCTTGCTATGTTTCTTTGCATACTGAAATGTTCTTAAAGAGCCGCCCGATAAAGAACCATGAGAGAAAATTGCTGTGCCATCGGAATCGATCACTTTCTG
>JAUSPI010000101.1 GCA_030655775.1 Syntrophales bacterium | reverse complement strand
TATGGATTTTCTCAGAAAGAACTTGAAATGAAATCATATCAGGTTTATGAAAAGGCTGTTGAGGAAGTGGTAAATAAGGCTATAGAAACACTGCCTGATGGCCCTGATGCTGTATGAATAATGAAATAAGCGTTGTGTTTTGTTGAATAATATGAAACCTTTAAAAATATAATTCTTCGATGCTCAAAACATTTTTTCGACAATTCTAAATCTCGCTCCACTGCAAATCCAAAACTCGCTCTTCGAGCTCAGACATTGGATTTGCGGTCGTTTTGCTTCGATAAGAATTGTTACCGAAAAAATCTTGATTCGCTCTCAGAATCATATTTTTAAAACTCTATGCAGCTTTTGGTGGTTATTCAAAGCTTTCAATATCTTCTTTTGTGGAGAGGGTTTAAGATGACATTTAGAAATATTGTGTTTTTGTTTTGCACAGCTTTTTTTCTCTTTATCGTATCCTCGCAAGATGTTTGTGCCAGAAGGCTTATGGTGGTTAAAATCGGCAAAGAAGAAGCAAAGGTAATCCTTCTCGAGGGTACGGCCTCTGTTATTCCAGGGGATGGAAATGAAAGATACTCTTTGAAAGTTGGAGATATCCTGAAGGGTGGTGACCGGGTAAATACCGGGCCGAAATCAAGACTGGAAATTGTTTTGAAAAATAATACTGTTCTCCGCTTTGCGGACAATACTTGTTTTGAAATTTCTCAAATTGGCTGGAATGGGAAATCGAGGGCTGAAAATGTTAAAGTGCGTTTACTTCTGGGCAGGACCTGGGCAAATGTAAGCAAAACCTTGGGTGTAAAAACTAATTTTGAGTTGTCCTGTGAAAATGCTGTTGCAGGGGTTAGGGGAACTGTATATAGAATGAATGTAAAAGAGGATAAGTCGGTTCTGGTAAGGGTTTACGATGGTATGGTGTACGTTGCGGGAGGTGGAAAGATTATTAAGCCACCAAAAAGAATCGAAGCTCCTGAAAAGATACCAGGACCGGTAGTAGTTCCCGGGCCTGAAAAAGTTACATTAGAAGAGTGGACATACCTCCTTAAATCGATGCAGCAGGTCAGCATAAAGGGAGATGGTGCGGCCGAGAGACCTCGGGATTTTACTCTGGAAGAAGATAAGAATGAATGGGTCGATTGGAACAGGTCAAGAGATGACTTGTAGTATTTAAAAGATGAATATACCAAATTTCTTAACCCTGATAAGAATATTTCTTGTTCCTGTTCTTGTTATATTCTTGATTCAGGGTTTGTTTTTTAATGCACTTATTGTTTTTGTCGTTGCGGGCATTACTGATGCCGTTGACGGTTTTCTTGCAAGGATATTGAAACAGAAAACAGTTTTGGGTTCATATCTGGATCCACTGGCCGATAAGGCTCTGATTACCAGCTCCTATGTGACTTTAGCAATCCTTGGAATGATTCCTTCCTGGCTTGCCGTGATTGTCGTAAGCAGGGATTTTATTATATTATTTGGTGTTTCTGTACTGTCTTTTATGTCTATTTCTTTTGATGTTCGTCCTGCTTTTGTAGGTAAGTTAACAACAGTGTTTCAGCTCCTGTCTATTTTTTCTGTCCTTGTGTTAAGGTATTTACCTGGAAGTTTTTATTGGCAGTTAGTCGAAGTGGTCTATTGGGCCACAGCTTTGCTTACAGTTGCTTCCGGCTTGCATTATGTGGCGAAAGGGGTAAGATTCATAAATAATGGTACTGAGTGATTGTGAACAATCAGCAGTTGGCATTTAGACGTTAGCAAGACAGGGAAACGCAGTTTTCATCCCGGTTTTTTTACTGAAGGATGACTGCTCAGATAATATTTGTCTTGACATAAAAACGCTTTATTGTTAATCAGTGGCGGATTTTAATGTAAGGTATTTGCATAATCTGCAAATGCCTTGAATCCCATAGAATTTGAGGGATATCCACTTAATGTGGAATCTTTTTTGAAGGTCTGTAGGCACGTAGCTCAGGGGGAGAGCATCACCTTGACACGGTGGGGGTCCAGGGTTCAAATCCCTGCGTGCCTACCATTTATAGTTAACAGTTGCAGGAAATGTTTGAGGAACCTTCAGATGTCTCAGAATTCATCGGTGATGAATCTCGCAAATCATTGAACTAACTAAATGTTTAGAGGTGTATCTCCTCAAGGTGAGACCTTTTTTAGAAGTCTTGACAGGTGGTGAGTTGAAAGGGGCATCAGCAAGTTTCAAACCAGCGATGCCCTTTATTTAATAATGAGTGTTTGGTCATCGGCGAGATAAAAAATAGTTTTTCTCATAATTCTTTGTTTTTGCTGAAGGCTGACTGCTGATAGCTGAATGCTTACTTACTCAAAACCATATTTTTCAGTTTTTCAAAGGTCTAATCAGGCGCCTGTCTGATGAAGAAGGGTTTTTGTCTGTGATATTTACGTTTTTTGTGTAATCAGGTTTAAAATGTGTGTACATTTTTCTGAATTGGGATATTTTTCATGAAGAAAATCAAATTTACCTTACCTGATGGTTCGGTAGTATCTCACTCTGAAGGGTTGACCGCTAAAGAGATAATTGCGTCATGGAAGGAAGAGTTGTTGCCTTCTGCAGTAGCGGCAAAAGTTAATGATGAAATGGTGGATTTAAGTTATTCTGTGAAGGAAGATTCTTCTATAATAGTTATCGATGTTAACTCGGAAGAGGGTTTAAGCATACTCAGACACAGCATATCCCATGTGATGGCTCAGGCTGTACAGGATATCTTCGAAGGTGTTAAAGTTAGCATAGGTCCTGCTATTGATGATGGTTTTTACTATGATTTTGAGTACTCCGAATCCTTTACTCCTGAGGACCTGGTGAAGATTGAAAAAAGAATGAGAGAAATTATATCTGCCGATTATCCCTTTACGCATGAAGAAGTCTCGAAAGAAGAGGCTATCTCACTATTTAAGGAGAAAGGGGAATTATACAAGGTTGAGCTGTTGAACGATATGCCGGAGGATGTGGTGGAAGTGAGTCTTTACAGACAGGACGGATTTACGGATTTGTGTCGTGGACCGCATATACCATCCACAGGTATGATTAAGGCATTCAAGCTTACAGGCGTTGCAGGTGCTTACTGGCGCGGGGATGAGAAAAATAAAATGTTGCAACGCATCTATGGTACAGGTTTTGCGACTGAGGAGGAACTTGAGAATTATCTTTTGATGCTTGAAGAGGCGAAGAGGAGAGATCACAGGAAATTGGGAAGAGAGTTAGACCTCTTTCAGATGAATGAAGAAGTTGGGCCGGGTATGATTATATTTCATCCGAAGGGGACTACGTTAAGGACAATTATTGAGGATTGGGAAAGAAAGGAACACCTGAAGCGGGGGTATGAAATTGTTGTAGGGCCTCAGATGTTAAAGGAAGAGCTCTGGAAGAAATCGGGACATTTTGACCATTACCGGGAAAACATGTATTTTACCGAGGTTGAGGGTCAAGTTTATGGCATAAAGCCTATGAACTGCCTTTCTCACATGTTGATATATAAGTCCAAGATAAGGAGTTACAGGGATTTACCGGTCAGATATTTTGAACTTGGTACCGTTCACCGCCATGAAAAAACAGGGGTTCTCCACGGCTTGATGAGGGCTCGTCAATTTACGCAGGATGATGCACATATATTATGTACACCCGAGCAGTTGAATTCTGAGATCAAGGACGTTGTCGATTTTGTCGATTTTGCGATGAATGTTTTCAATTTTGAATATGAAGTTGAACTCAGCACAAGACCGGGGGACTCGATAGGTTCCGATGAGGATTGGGAGCTGGCTACTTCAGCGTTGGAACATGCGCTTAAAGACAAAAATATGTCTTATGATATTAATGAAGGAGACGGGGCTTTTTATGGTCCAAAGATAGACTTTAAGCTGAAGGATGCCTTGAAAAGAAGCTGGCAATGTGCGACAATACAATGCGATTTTACCCTGCCTGACAGGTTTGATCTCAACTATATCGGGTCTGATGGTGAAAGGCATAGACCGGTTATGCTGCACAGGGTTATTCTGGGCGCCATAGAAAGGTTTATGGGGGTGTTAATTGAGCATTATGTTGGTGCCTTTCCTGTATGGTTGTCACCGGTACAGGCGATTTTGCTTACAGTTACTGAGAAACAGATACCTTACGGTGAAAAAGTTTACAGGCAACTTTTCGATGCTGGTATCCGGCTGGAAAGGGGTTTCAGGAACGAAAAATTAGGATACAAGATAAGGGAAGCACAAATGCAAAAAATCCCTTATATGTTGGTAATCGGTGACAAAGAGGTCGATTCTGAGAGTGTTTCTCCCAGACAGAGGGATGGAAAAAATCTTGGATCAATCAGCGTGGCTGATTTTGTTTCCCTGGTTAGAGAAAAGTGTAGTAAGTATGAGTAAAGAGTGCCTAAAATGCCTAAAGTGCCTAAAGTTGAAAATACTTAGCTATAACTTTAGTTCACTTTAGGCACTTTGAAATTTAGGCACTTAAAATGTGGGAGGTGACTTATAGATAAGAATTTAAGAATAAATCGTGGGATCAAGGCTGACAGTGTTAGAGTTATTGATTCTGAAGGGAAACAGTTGGGAATATTACCTTTGGTGGATGCCTTGGTAGAGGCTGATAAGGCGGGTCTGGATCTGGTGGAAGTTGCCCCTAATTCTTCGCCACCTGTGTGCCGGATCATGGACTATGGAAAATTCAGGTATCAGCAGAGTAAAAAATTTCAGGTAGCTAAAAAAGGTGCGGCCACGATTCAGATAAAAGAGGTCAGGGTGAGACCAAAGATCGAGGATCATGATTTACAGTTTAAACTTCGTCATATAAGAAAATTTCTCGATCAAAACAACAAAGTAAAGATAACCATGATGTTCCGGGGAAGAGAGATAGTATATGCTGATCTGGGTAAGAAGATCATGGAGGAGATAAAGAATGAGCTGGAAGATACGTGCGTCATTGATAAGCATCCGAAGCTTGAGGGAAGAAACATGGTAATGATAATATCTCCTAAAAAATAAAAAATTATAAAGACAACTAATATTTTTAATGACTGATATTTGAATACTGAATGTTCATATAATGATACAGGGGTGATTTGATGCCAAAGATTAAGACACACAGAGGAGCGGCCAAGAGATTTAGCCTGACTGGAACAGGAAAGATAAAGAGAAAAAAGGCTTTTGCCAGCCATATCCTTACTAAGAAAACGTCTAAAAAGAAAAGGGGCTTGAGAAAGTCTGCCATTATGGATAAGACAAATGTGAAGAATATTAAGAAGTTGATTCCTTATGCGTGATATAAGTGCCTAAAGTTTAGAGTGCCTAAAGTGACCTAAAGTTATGGATAAGAATTTTCAACTTTAATCACTTTAGTTCACTCCAGTTACTTGGAGATTCATTTGGAATTTGTTGTTTAAAAATACCGTGCTGGATTCTCTGCTTTAAGCAGATCCGGATTAGGAGATAAAGATGCCGAGAGTGAAAAAAAGTGTGAGTAGCAGGAAGAGAAGAAAAAAGATCATTAAACAGGCAAAAGGATATTTTGGTGCGAGGAGCAGATTATTCAAGACTGCTACGGAAGCTGTTGATCGGGCTATGAGGTATGCCTATAGGGATAGAAAGGCGAGGAAAAGAGACTTTAGGAAACTATGGATAGTCAGGATAAACGCAGCCGCCCGTATGAACAATGTTTCATACAGCAGATTGATTGATGGCATGAACAAGGTCGGAGTGGAGATAGACAGAAAAATTCTTGCAGACCTTGCTGTTCACGATCCCATGGGATTTTCAGAAATTGTCAGCATTGCAACGGGTGAACGGGTGACATGAGAGAAGATCTTGTGGGGCTTCAGAGGGAAGCAGAAACTCAACTCAATTCTGTAAAAAGCAAAGAAGAAATCCTTGAAATACGCACACAATACCTTGGGAGAAATGGTTATCTTACCGCACTTCTTCGTAAAATAGGGAGTGTCTCACCGCAACAAAGGCCGCTTCTGGGAAAACTCGCAAACGAGATAAAAGAAGCTCTTTCCGTAAAGATAGAAAATGCCCTGGAAAAAATTTCCTTACAGGGAAAATACGAAGCACTTCTGCATGAGAAGATCGATATAACTCTTCCAGGCAGAGGAGTGAAATATGGAAGAATCCATCCTATAACTAAGGTATCTGACGAAATATGTGAAATTTTTTTTGGGCTCGGTTTTTCTGTGGCAAAAGGTCCGGAGGTCGAGCTGGACTACTATAATTTTGAAGCCCTTAACATTCCCCAAGATCATCCCGCCAGAGACATGCAGGACACATTTTATGTAGAGGACAATATCGTTCTTCGTACACATACATCTCCCGTTCAAATCAGGATTATGGAAAAGCAACGGCCACCTGTCAGGATTGTGTCGCCAGGTAAGGTTTACCGGCACGATTCAGACATATCTCATACCCCGATGTTTCACCAGATTGAGGGTCTTTGTGTTGATAAAGGTATTACTTTTAGTGATCTTAAAGGTGTTCTGACGTACTTTCTCCAGAAAATCTTTGGTGAAAATACTCTCCTTAGATTTCGTCCCAGTTTCTTCCCATTCACGGAACCGAGTGCAGAGGTTGATATTCAATGTATAATTTGCGGCGGTGCTGGATGCCGTGTATGTGGTCAGAGCGGATGGCTTGAGATCCTTGGGGCGGGCATGGTTGATCCGGAAGTTTTCAAGGCAGTTGACTATGATCTGGAAGAAATAACAGGATTTGCCTTTGGTCTCGGTGTCGAGAGGATTGCCATGCTCAAATACAGCATATCGGATATCAGATTATTTTATGAAAATGACCAGAGATTTTTGGAACAGTTTTAGTAAGCAATCAGCTGTCAGCCGTAAGCTTTCAGTAAAAACAATATTTAAACGAAACACTTCTCAAAATTGATGCTGGTTTTCAGGATTCATTTTATCTTAAAACTTGACGCACTCGTAAAAAGCTAGTTTTCTTCGCTCAGAACCATTTTGGGGATGCTGACATTGCCTGGCTAAAAATCTAAAAACTCGTGCTAATGCACTCAAACAATTAGATTTTTTTAACGCCAGACACTGCCAGCATCTTTTCCCCAAAATGCTTGGATTCGCTATGAAAAGACTTTTTACGAACGCGTCAAACTTTAGACTTTGAACTTTAAACTTTAAACTATATTTTTTCTTCCAATTAAAGGAAATACAAGATGTTAGTCAGTCTTAGATGGCTTAAAGATTATGTTGATGTTGAATTAGGGCCGGGAGAACTTGCCGACAGGTTGACCATGGCGGGGCTTGAGGTGGATTCTGTGAGAGAGGTAGTTCCTGAATTTACCAATGTTGTTGTGGCAAAAATTCTTTCCATAAGGCCTCATCCAGGTGCCGATAAACTTTCTTTGTGTGAAGTTACGACGGGAGATAAAACTTATTCCGTTGTGTGCGGTGCAAAGAACATGAACATTGGGGATATCGTTCCCTTAGCTTTGGTGGGTGCGACAATACCGGGCGGTTATACAATTAAAAGCTCTAAAATAAGGGGAGAAAAATCTTACGGGATGCTCTGTTCTGAAGATGAACTTGGGCTCGGGGAAGATGCTTCTGGTATAATGATACTTCCCGAAGGGCTTTCTCCGGGTGAAGATTTAACAGATGCACTGGACTTGAAAGACACTGTTTTTGATATTGGAATCACGCCGAACCGTTCTGATTGCCTTGGTATTATAGGGATTGCAAGAGAAGTTGCTGTTATTACAGGAAAAAAACTCAGGTATCCGGAAATAGTAATTTCGGAATCGGAAGAGGATATAAAAGACATTACCTCTGTAGAAATACTTAATCCAGACCTCTGTCCAAGGTATACCGCCAGATTAATCAAAAACGTCAATGTCAATCCTTCTCCACGCTGGATGCGATTGAGGCTTGAAGCCGTTGGCCTGCGTGCAATAAATAATATTGTTGACATAACAAACTTTGTGATGATGGAGTTTGGTCAGCCCTTACATGCTTTTGATTTTCGTTTTCTCGAGGAGGGGAGGATTATTGTCCGTGGTGCACAAGAAGGAGAGGAATTTGTTTCTCTGGACGGAAAAGAAAGGATACTGAAGGCCGATACCTTGATGATATGTGATGGTGTAAAACCGGTTGCGGTTGCCGGTATAATGGGGGGATTGAATTCGGAGGTTATAGACGATACAGAAACGGTACTTCTGGAAAGCGCTTATTTCGATCCAACCTCGATTCGAAAGACCTCCAAGTGGTTGGGGATGAGCACTGATGCATCTTTTAGATTCGAGCGTGGGGTAGATCCCGAGGGTGTGGTTAGGGCGTCAGCCAGGGCGGCCCAGTTGATTTCTGCCCTTTCGGGTGGAAAGATTTGCAAGAATTATATTGACAAATATCCCAAGAGGATAAAACCCGTAAAGAATATTCCTCTCGGAGTAAAGAAAGTAAATGAAATACTTGGAATTAAGGTAAAAGGCGGTGAAATCAAGAAAATCCTGAAAAACCTGGAGATGACCGTAAATAAGGTGGAAAGTGGGAATTATCATGTAACTCCACCTACCTTCAGGGTAGATATTTCAAGGGAAATTGACCTAATTGAAGAAATTGTTAGAATATACGGATATGACAGTATTCCCACATCTCTTCCGGCAGTTTCTATGAGATCCGATATAAGGAGCAAAGAGAAGACTCTTGAAGATAAGATAAGGGATATCCTCAACGGACAGGGATATTCCGAGGTAATAAATTATAGTTTTATTACCCCGGAGTCGGCAAATATACTTGGCCTGGAAAAAAATGACGAAGGAAGAAAATTTGTCATTATTAAAAATCCGCTTACAGAAGATCAATCGGTCATGAGAACTGGTCTGGTATATGGTCTTCTTGATACGATGAGAAAAAATATAAATGTCGGCTGTTTTGATCTCAAGATATTTGAGAAAGGAAAGGTATTTATATTACAAGAGAAAGAGGAGCTTCCTCTCGAAAATGAGAGGATTGCAGGACTTATTACAGGTTCAAGGTATGACAATCTCTGGTACTTCAAAGGAGTACTTTCTGATTTTTACGACCTAAAAGGATGTGTGGAGAATCTTTTTGATGGGCTTATGATACAAAATGTAAAATTTAAAACGGATGCTAATGTACCGTTCCTTCACCCAGGGAAGTCCAGTGAAGTTTTCGTAGATAATAGAAAAATTGGGTTTGTAGGGGAGATTCATCCGGAAATTCTTGAAAAGATGAATTTGAAGCGAAATGCTGTAGTTTTTGAACTTGACTTTGACTTTCTTGCAAGACTTTATAATAATACTGAGAGCGCTGTCTATAAGGAAATTCCCAGGTTTCCATTAATCACACGGGATGTTGCTTTTTTAGTTGGCAAGGATGTTGAGGGCGGAAGAATACAGGACCTGGTTTTTGAGGAAAACGAAGATTTGCTTGAAAAAGTGGTAGTTTTCGATGTATATTATGGAAAGAACATTCCTGATGACATGAAAAGTCTTGCACTGAGGTTTACATATCGTTCTCCTGATAAAACACTGACGGATGATGAAGTAGATAAGGTGCATAACAGGATAGCAGAAAGAATTGTCAATTTAACCAAGGCTAAAATCAGAGGGAAGGAAGACTGAAGGTAACTACACTCAGGTATGAGTAGTTACGACTAAAGAAACTGCATAGAATTGAGGAGGAAAATGTGACTAAGATAGATATAGTTCAGGATGTGTGTAGCAAATTGGGTTTCTCAAAAAAGGATTCGGCTAAAATAGTGGAAGCGGTGTTTGATATAATGAAAGAAAATCTTGCGCGTGGTGAAAAAATAAAGATTTCTGGATTTGGCAGTTTTGTTGTTAAAGAAAAGAAGGCACGGAAAGGGAGAAATCCCCAAACAGGGGATGAAATAGAGATTTCCGCCAGAAAAGTTTTAGCATTTAAGTCGAGTCAGGTGCTTAGGGAAGCTCTGAATGAATAATCTGCTGTCGGCTGAAGCTGATAGTTTGAGGCACAAAAAAATTAAAATATCAAAATGCAAAACTAAAAAGTAAAATATCGTCTTAATTCTAAATTTTTAATTTTGATATTTGATATAAATCTGTTCCTATATCATTCATGCAAGATCAAACTAAAGTCTTTACCTGAAGGCAAGGTTTTCTCATTCTCCATTAGGGAGACAATAATGGACGTGGAGATTCCCGACAAATCGTATTTCCGTATCGGTGAGGTCAGCAGAATACTCGGTGTGGAGCCTTATGTTGTAAGGTACTGGGAGTCTGAATTTAAGACGATAAAGCCTGTTCGGACAAAATCTGACCAGCGGCTGTATAGGAAAAAGGATGTAGAGGAATTAGTGACGATCAGGAATCTCTTATACTCTGAACAGTTTACTATAGCTGGTGCAAAGAAGAAGTTATCCAGGCTGAATAGGGAAGATAGCAATGTGTCCGAGGACAGCTACAGAGATCGGTTGGTACGTATCAAGAAAGAATTATTGAAAATAAGAGAGATGGTAGGCTAAGGGCCTGTCACGAAATAAGTGGTGCAATTAGGCGCTCAGATTTAGGTTAGGTTTAGTCGATACGATTGAGCAAAACCGCAGGAATAGCAGGGTTCTTTTGAGGATTTTGCGATTGAGAATCGGCTGAAGATGGCCTGAAGATGAGATGCATAAATGTAGCAGTTATTTCGTGACAGGCCCTAATTCAGCTGTCAACTGCCGGCTTTCAGCAAAAAGGGGTGACCACATGGTTACCCCCACTTTTTTGTTTCGCTGAATGCTTGTAATTATCTTTTTGATCTCTTTGAGGCTTTTAACGGATTAATTTTTTGTGTAGCTACTGTTGTATCTTTATTAAGGTGTGATGCCATAGGACATCCGCCGATAGCCCATTTACTTACAGGATCAGGATAAATCATGCAGTATTTTCCAGTAGGACACTCTATAATCTTCGAGCAACCTTCACACTTATCAATGATTGGATGACAACTACCTCCATTAAATCCACACCCCCTCTTACTCATAAAAGCACACTCAGACCCGATCTTTATACTTTGACAAACCATTTTAACCACCACCTTTCTCTTAATGTTTGAACGCAAAAAAATACCGGCTTACACGTCATTTCAAAACCGGTGCGGCTTCTTAACAAAAAAAATTGTTTTATGTCAAGAAAAAAATCGATATATCTTGCTTAGTGGGAGATTGACTTGATATATTAATCGAGTTAGGTCAGTGCGGCTAAATTGGGAGGTGTATCAGGAGTAGTGGTTTCGAAAGTGGATGGCGATATGGCACAGGCTGATGAACAGGTTAGGCAAAAAAAACTCAATAGAGTTATGGCCAGAGTTTTTTTGAGATCCCTTCTTATTCAATGTTCGTTAAATTTCTGGAGAATGCAAAATCTTGGATTTGTATTTTCCGCAATTCCTCTTATCAAAAAATTAGGGAAAGACAGACAGCAGGTTTCCAACATGCTGACCAGATATCTGCAGTTTTTTAATACTCATACCTATATGTCTGGGCCGGTTATTGGGTCTGTGTTGAGATTAGAGGAAGATTTTTTTGAAGATGGTAATTGTCCGGAAGCGGATAAATTAAAGAATGCTCTCATGGGACCCTATGCGGCGGTGGGGGACTCTTTTTTCTGGGGTTCTCTGAAGCCATTTTCAGCCGTTGTAGGGGTTGCCCTGGCGATCAAAGGATTCCTTCTGGCTCCTCTGATTTTTCTTCTGATTTATAATCCTTTTCATATATGGGTCAGATTGAAGGGATTTGTTGAGGGGTATAGGAAAGGAAGGGAAGGCGTTGATTTTATCAGAATGACAGATCTTCCTCGAATGTATAGAAAAATACGATGGTTATCGGTAATTTCACTTGGAATCCTTACATATCTTGCCTCTACAGCTCACTCATATTCCAGTGTGTTTTATTTTGAAGTAATGGAAAAGGTCTTGATATTGATTGTTGTCGGCCTTGTTTTTTTTATGATAAAAAAGGGAATATCTCCCGTGAACATACTTTACGGGATGACAATCCTTTTTTTTGTGATATCATAATGCTTCCGTTATATTATGGGTAAAACAATGGAAACAAAAACCTTTACAATAAAAAATGAATTGGGCATTCATGCGAGGGCTGCAGCCATGCTGGCTCGTGAGTCGGGCAGATTTAAATCGAGAATTTTTCTTGAAAGGGACGGAATGGAAGTTGATGGGAAAAGTCTTCTGGAAATTTTGACACTTGCCTGCCCAAAGGGGAGCAGGATCACGATCAGGGCGGAAGGAGAAGATGCTCGTGATGCCGTTGAAGGTCTTGGAGTGCTGATAGAAGATAAATTTGGAGAAAATTGATGAGCAGCGTTAGCGAAGAAAAAAGAATAACTATACTTAAAGGTATTGGCGTATCTCCAGGCATAGCCATTGGAAAGGCCTATGTTCTTGATCGTCTGGATACTAAGAAGGTATCCCGTTATAGATTAGACGACAGTAAACTGGTGACCAGAGAAATAAGAAGGTTCAGGAAGGCCTTGAAGGAATCGGAAAGACAGCTGTTGGAAATCAAGAAAAAGCTCAGTGATTATAAGGGGATAGAGGCATTATATATTATAGATGTACATGTCATGATTCTCAAGGATCGGATGTTGATTAATGATACGATACAGAACATAAAAGACAAGAGTATCAATGCGGAGTGGGCTCTCAGAATAACCATTGATAGGTATAGAGAAATATTCAACAAGGTGGAAGATGATTATCTCAGGGAGAGAATCAGTGATGTAGAGTATGTAGGACAGAGGATTTTGAGAAGCCTCGTAGGGAAAAAGCATGAAGTGATTTCCAATATTGGCGAAGATGTTGTAATTGTTGCGAGAGACCTTTCTCCAGCCGATACAGCTCAAATGAAGGTTGAAAAGGTTTTGGGCTTTGCCACGGATATCGGGGGCAAGACATCTCATACGGCCATCATGGCGAAGTCAATCGAAATTCCTGCAGTGGTCGGATTAGAAAAGGTTGTCCGTGAGGTCAAAAACGATGACGAGATTATTATTAATGGTATCTCCGGTTTTGTAATCGTCAATCCGGATCCGGACATATTAAGACGATACAAAGATAAAAAGAAGCATTACCAGGCTATTGAAGAAAATCTCCTTCAGTATGCGGGTCTTCCCGCTCTGACGAAAGATAATTATAGGGTAGAAATAGGAGCAAATATTGAGTTTGTTGAAGAGATTCCATCGGCTGTTGCTCATGGAGCAGATGGGATCGGTTTGTTCAGGACGGAATACCTTTATATTAACAGAGAACAACTTCCTACTGAGGAGGAACATTTTCTCAGTTACAAAAGTGTAATAGAGGGCAGGGGTATTAAAGGGTCAACCATCAGGACATTCGATCTTGGAGGTGATAAATTCTTTTCCGATCCCAGATTGCCCCGGGAGATGAACCCCCAGATGGGATTGAGGGCGATAAGGTTTTGTCTTAAGGAAATCGAATTGTTTAAGGTACAGTTGCGGGCTATTTTGCGTGCAAGTGTCTATGGTAAGACAAAGGTCCTGTTTCCCATGATTTCAGGTGTAGGGGAGTTTCGAGATGTCAAAAAAATCTTTAATGAGGTGAAGGACAATCTTTTGGCAGAGGGGATACCGGTTGCTAAGGACATTGAAGTCGGTATAATGGTAGAGATTCCATCCGCTGTTATGGTTGCTGATGAATTGGCAAGAGAAGCGGATTTCTTTAGCATAGGTACAAACGATCTCATTCAGTATACTCTGGCAATTGATAGAATTAATGAGCAGGTTTCTTATTTATATGAACCTCTTCATCCTGCCGTGTTAAGGTTGATAAAGCGTATTGTTGATGCAGGTCATAAAGCCGGGATAAAGGTTGCCATGTGTGGGGAAATGGCAGGAGAACCTGCTTATACGATAATTCTTCTCGGGTTTGAACTGGACGAGTTGAGTATGAATCCTCTGGCAATACCGCGCGTAAAGAAGATTATACGCGAATCTAGTCTGTGGGAATCCAAAGAGCTTTTGAGAAAAGTTATGACTTTTTCCACGGCGGCTGAGACCGAGGAGTTTGTGAGAAACTATATGACTCAACGGTTTCCGGAAGATTTCCCGATAAACGAGCAATGATATTAAGCAGGAAATAAGAAGCAGGTTGGTCAGATAAGGGCAGCGGGGCTTGCGGGTGCGCTCCCGGTCAAACGAAATCAATGACAATTAAATCGAAAGTCAAATCATGGACCACCGAGATCGGGGAATATTACAGTGGATCTCTGGACAAGCAAGATAGGTTTTCATTATTCTGGTTGTTCAAGAGGATTCTAAACAGGGTAGAGTTAGCTGAGGAGTATGTTGAGGAGCTAAAAAATCTTTCAGAGAGCGGAATTGTTGTTCACGCCCTTAAGAACAGGAGCCAGTTAAACTGCCTGATCCTCCGGGAGCTTTCATTCAGAAAAGGAATTCAAGTACCAGTCTATTGTCATGGAATTAACATGATCATATGGCAGCCTTTATCTTTGGTTGCCAGGGTTTTTCTTTCCCACTTTTTCCATTTCATCTTCAAAGGGACTATCCTTAATCCAGACAAAACAGAATATTTAAAACGTGTAACAGCAGATAAAAACAGCTCTATCATATATCTTCGTGGTTCGGAATTTATAGGGAGCAAATATGTAAAGGATCCTATTGTTCAGCTGGTAAGTGCACAGAAGGATCTTGATATTCCTATATATCTTGTGCCACAGCTGATTGCATACGGTAGAAGAAGAGAGAAAAAGGACAAAACGCTGGTAGATATATTGTTTGGTCAGAAGGAAAACCCTGGTGCATTGAGAAGATCGATAACTTTCCTGAGGAACTTTAAGAGAGCATCAGTGATATCTGCAACAGCGATCAATTTAACTGAATTTATCGAGAAGAACAGAAATCTTTCCAGAGAAGATGTTTCCCATAGGTTGAGAAGGGAGCTTATCGACAGGATTGATGAGGAAAAGAGGGCGACCGTAGGGCCGGTTTTAAGATCAAGGGAAGAAATTATAGGAATGGTTCTGAGAGATAATGACCTTGTTGATTTTATGAAGGATATGGCGGCTGACCAAAAGAAGGATTATTACAGGGTGGTTAAAACCGCGGAGAAATATCTGCGGGAAATAGCTGCGGATTATAGTGAACCTTATATAGAAATTTGGGATAAGGCACTGACCTGGTTATGGAACAATATATTTGATGGCGTTGTTGTTGACAGGAAGGGGCTTGCAAAAATAAGAGATGTTTCGAAAAAGATGCCTTTTGTTATAATTCCCTGTCATCGGAGTCATATGGATTATCTCCTTTTATCTTATGTCTTCTACAAACATAATATTCAATTACCATTTGTTGCGGCCGGGACTAATATGTCATTTGGGCCTTTTGGTCATATTTTCAGGAAATCCGGTGCCTTTTTTGTGCGGAGGAGTTTCAAGGGAAATGCTTTTTATGGAGAGATCTTTGCGAAGTATGTGAAAGTACTGTTGAAAGAGGGACTTCCCATAGAGTTTTTTATAGAGGGTGGAAGAAGCCGGACAGGCAAGATGGTCATGCCAAAGTACGGTTTGCT
Source organism: Syntrophales bacterium (assembly GCA_030655775.1). NCBI lineage: Bacteria > Pseudomonadati > Thermodesulfobacteriota > Syntrophia > Syntrophales > Syntrophales bacterium. The sequence goes on along the minus strand of JAUSPI010000101.1, from coordinate 26,104 downwards.
TTCTATGATAATCCAGGCATATAAAGAAGGTGCCTGTGATGATCTGGCCATAATTCCTGTATTTATAGGATATGACAGGGTTCTGGAAGAGAAATCATATATGGCAGAACTCGGTGGTGCCCCTAAAGAAAAAGAAAAAATTTCGACAATCATCAAAAGCAGAAAATTTCTCAAAAAACGCCACGGCAGGGTCTATATTAATATTGCCGAGCCGATATTGCTGAAGTCTTATCTTGCTTCCCAGGAAAAATCTTTTGATGACATGTCTGTTTACGAGAGACAGAGTTTATACAGAAAGATAGGATATGATATTGTCAGTGAAATAAGTGAAGTGTCTGTGGTAACGCCTTTTTCTCTTATTGCCCTTGGACTTCTCAGTCATTACAAAAGGGGCATATCCCGCGATGACTTGATGGGTATTGTAAACGAACTTTATGACTATCTTGTCTTTAGAAACGTAAGCTTTTCTTCTTCTTTTGCCAACAGGAAGAAGGCTGTGGAGGATGCCCTCAACTTATTCGAATCATCCGGACTCATATCAAAGATGGGAGCAGAAGCGGACGAGGAAGAAGAATTTAGAGAAATTGTCTATTCACTTGTGGATGACAAGAGATTGAACCTGGAGTATTACAAAAACAATATACTTCATTTTTTCCTTTCCCTCTCCTTTGTTGCCACCTCCATTCTGTCAAGCAGTGAGGACACAATATCTCTTTATCAAATCATGGAAGATTACAAGTTTTTTAAAGGACTTTTCCATCATGAATTTATTTTTGATTACAGGAAGGATGATGTTGATGAGGTCAACAGCATTTTATCATACATCCATGACAGGGGCATGATTGCTGGTGAGGAACGTGGTAATGAGGCATGGATTGAAGTAAAAGGGAAGGGAAGAACAAACTTGAGGCCTTTTGCCGGCCTTATACACAATTATATTGAATCTTACTGGGTTGTAATCAGGGGTTGTTCCTATCTAAAAAAGGGGAGTAAATCGGATAAGGACTTACTCAAAAAGATTCAGAGATTGGGAACAAAAATGTATAAGAAAGGGGAAGTGCTAAGAACGGAAGCCCTTTCTAAATCAAACTATCAAAATGCCATAGAGTTTCTCATAGATGCAGAAACATTGCTAAAAGATGGGACAACATATTATCTCACCGAAGAAAAAGCTCAGTTCGAGTCACTTCGCCAACGATTGTTCAAATACCTGTAAATTTATCTTTTACGAAATTATCAAAATTAATCATCAGAAAGCAGGGAGAGGTGCTGCCATTTTGCGGGATCCCGCCTCTCATTTGAAATGCCTTCAATATTCGATATTATTGTTCTCAGTTTTTGTTCCAGTACTTCATAGGAGAAAAAGCGGGATGCAAGCTTATAATTATTATTTACCATCTTTCTCCTTTCTTCCGGGTGTTTTAATATATGCTTTATTTTTTTGACAACCTCATCGGTTACATATCCGTCCATACTGACAACATTAAACCCTATCGGTTCAATATCCTGATGGAAAATCGAGTATCTGTTAACGAGAATCGGTTTTTTAAAGAAAATCGCTTCAAGGAATGCATTCCCGAACCCTTCGTACAGTGAAGGGTAGGTGACAAAATCTGCATGGGGATACATATCCCATATAGTATATATTTTCTTGCCATCCGCAGTTATCCTTCTCTTGCTTTCGATAATCTCAGGTTTGATAATCAGGGGTACATTCAGAAGCTTTGCATAACTGATTATTCTTTCGTGGTATTCATCGCCTTCGTCGCCTGCAGAATGGGTGATCACAAGTTTGACTTTTGGGTCATTCATCCTGTTGACGACCTCAATGGAATGTTCGATCCCTTTTCTTGCGACTATTCGTGTGGGTTGCAAGAAAAAGAGATCGTCTTCTTCCAGCCCTAAGTCTTTTCTTACGTCTTTATTGAAGTCATCAATAAATGGTGTGCTTGCCGAGTATTGAAAGACATTAGGAATAATGTAAGGAGATATTCCGGTGCGGTAGCTCAAGTTACTGTCGGCCTGTGAATTGATCACCGCGTGATGTATTGATGGAAGATTGGGAGGGAAGGCCATCGAAAGAAAGTCTTGAACGCAATTGACTATGAACCGGTCCCTTTCCCAGTAGAAATCGTGGTGATGAGCTATAGTAGGAATACCCGTTTCAGCTATTAATTCGGTAACAGCCAAACCCAGAGGAATATTCATAGGAATAGTAAGAGCGTTTTCAGCAATAAGCATGTCAATTGAAAATTTTTCCATGAAGCTGTATAAGTCACTTTTTAGTTTTTGTCTCAAGCGGTGTATTCGGCCGGTGATCTGTGATGTCCTTGTGGACTCGCCGAAGCATTTTTCCTGAATTCTTCGTATATCAGGATGGTCAAAAAAAGCCTCTGGTACTATCATGGTCCTTTCCGGTTGAGAATCGGATATTCCCACAAAGAAATAACAATTATAACCCATTGTCGTTAATACATGCATCCACTTCTTAGTTTCGAGAGTTACTCCATCTGTGCCCTTAAACCTTGTTAGAACAAATCCTATGTTTTTAATTGCGGTGAATGTAATCATCTATACCTCCTGAAAATAAATTGCGAGCGTGTTTCCCGCGACTTGCTGTGCGGGGGATTTCACAAATTGAAGTTATTGATGTCGCCCGTGAGAGCCTTCCGCAAGCCCGGCCTTTAAAGCAGGAACTTCAATTTCAGATGTCTACTTCAATCTGTAATAGATCTTCTGCCAGAATGAGATGTCCTTGATAGGTTTTACGACATTCGGCTTCGATGTCAACCATGTCACATTCAGGGTAAAAATGTGTGAGAACAAGCCGCTTAGCGTTAGCCTGAGTAGCAATTTCACCTGCCAGCGAGGGCGTCAGGTGTCCCGGAACCTTCATCCCATCAGGAAGAGCTGATTCGCAGATGAGAAGATCCGCATTTCTGGCAAGTGAAACGGCATTGTCACAAAGATCGATATCCCCGGTGTAGACGATAGACGTTCCTTCCTGTGTTGTGATTCGAAAGCCGATGCTGCTCTCTATATGCTCCATCGGCATTGTTTCGACATCGAAAAGTTTGAGTGAAAGACTATCAGGTGCAGTATTGTCAAATTCTATTAAGTTCAACAGGTTGCCTTCTAACTCAATCCAGTGTCCATATACTTTCTTCAACCCGTCATAAAAGCTCTTAAGACCTACGGCACCGGCTACAGTGAAAGGTGTTCGTCTGCGGTATGTTTCGGGATATTTGGTAGCAAAGAGAAAGGGGACAAATTCACCAGTGTGATCGGGATGAAGGTGGCTAAAGAACAGGTATGATATCTGTGATATCGTTGTGCCGGCCTCGAGTAGTCGTCTCATGGTACCAGCCCCCAGGTCAAACAAAAGCTTTGTATCATTTATATCCATAAGAAGAGAACATGAACTCCTCTTTAAAGAAGGTACGCATGTTCCTGACCCGAGTATGGTTACTTTTACAGTGTCCATTATTTCCTCATTCTGTTGAAAACAGCTTTATCAGCACCTTCCTTGTCCTGGGACCATCAAACTCACAGAAGAATATAGATTGCCAGGTGCCGAGTATAAGCTTGCCATCTTCTATGAGCACCATTTCTGAGGCCCCAATCAGGGAAGACTTGATGTGGGCGGCAGAGTTTCCCTCAATATGCCTGTAGTTATCATTGAGAGGTATAACCTTGTCCAGTTCCATTATGATATCCCTTGGCACGTTGGGATCGGCATTTTCGTTTATTGTAATGGCGGCGGTAGTGTGGGGTGTAAAGATATGACAGATACCGCTTTTAATCTCTCTTTCATTTACTATTTTTCTGACCTGGTTAGTAATATCTATCATTTCAAACCTTGAACCGGTCTTTACAGCAATCTTTCTCATGAGTCGTCCTTCTGTTCTATTAATTCGGCCTTACTAAACGAAAAATTAATTATATTTTGATATTTTTCAAATAGGACAATAATATCTGTGTCTTGTCAAGTCAAAATGCATATAATTTGCGAAATATGAAGTTTTTCCTTATACTCATGGCTGTGTTGGAGGATGAGCTTTTAGTAGAACTTTTGACAAGTACCAGTTTTTATGTTACTAAATTCGACGCACTCGTAAAAAGTCAGTTTTCTTTGCTCAGGACCATTTTGGGGAAAGTCAGTACAGGTTTCGACAACTTTGTAGGGTGGTATTTTATATGCCACCGCTTGCGGTCGGGTATAAAACCCGACCCTACAATCTAAAACTCGTGCTAACGCACTCAAACAGTTAGATTTTCTTAACGCCGGTCACTACCATCATCTTTTCCCCAAAATGCTTAGATTCGCTCCGAAAAGACTTTTTGCGAACTTGTCAAAATATGTAAGGAGGTGCAGAAAATGTTTTCCAAATCCTTATTTTCAATCGTATTTTTTAGTATACTGGTTACTGCTTCTGCTTTTGCTGAAACCATGTTTGTTACCGACTCATTTAAGATTACCTTACGTACAGGTCCGTCTAACGAAAATAAAGTTATTGCCATGCTAAAGTCGAATGAGGAACTTGAAGTACTCGAGAAAGGGGAGGATTGGGTTAATGTCCGGCTAAAAAATGGGAAAGAGGGTTATGTCTTGAGACGTTTTTTGACCTCAGAGATACCTAAATTTTCTGTAATTATTGGACTTCAGGAGAAGGTTGAAAAATTAAAAAATGAAGTTAGCAGTCTTGGAAAAAGTAAGGAACGGCTGGAAAAATCAAATTTAGAACTGGAATCAAGTCTGTTTTCCAGAGAAAAGGAGTTGACAAAGGTAAAGAGGGATTATGAGGAATTGAAATCGGGGGCAGCCGGGTATATTGAGGTAAAGGAGCTGAAAGACAATTTGGAGAGCAGAAATAAAAACCTCGAAAGTCAGGCGGACAACCTTCTGAAAGAAAACAGGCAGCTCAAGAAACAGACAAATAAGCTCTGGTTTGTTAGTGGAGCCGGCGTTTTGCTTCTGGGGTGGATTTTAGGTCTGGTTATGGGTCGGACTCAGATACGTCGGAGACGGAACTTTATCAAGGTTGATCTGTAATTGAAGCTTCCTTTAATCCACAGATTTCGCAGATTACCCCAGTACCATCTGCCGGAGCTACAGGGCAGGCACGGATTACTCTAATGATTTGAAGGGCGATGTGGAATCTGCAGGGTTTAATTCCCCGCAGCTTGCTGCGACAGAAAAGATAAAACACTTATTTTGATACCCCGTGGCTTGCCGCGGGGTAGTTGATTTTCTCCTTCAGCTTCATGATTCTCATGTATGATTCATTGATCCGTCTTGGACTGATTTCACCACGAGTTAACAATTTTTTTATTATTGCAAGGGCGCGTGTTGCGATATCCTCTTCAAAGACCGAATTATTAGCAAAAAGCAGGATGTCGACACCGGAAGAGATTGCCATTTTTATAGCAGTTTCAAGACCGTAAAATGATCTGATTGCCTTCATCTGCATATCGTCAGAGATGACAACACCTCTATATTTAAGATCCTTACGGAGTATCCCCTTGACAGTTCTGGATGAAAGGGTAGCCGGCCACTCTGGATCGATTTTTCCATTAAAAATGTGGGCTGTCATTATCATATTGCATTTCCCGGATTTTATAATAGCCTCAAAAGGTTTAAGTTCATTTGGAGACCAGCTGTTCGTTACATCTACTAAGCCTTTATGGGAATCGTTCAATGAACTGCCATGTCCAGGGAAATGTTTTATTGCTGAGAGCACTCCAAAATCGTGTAAGGTATTAATGACTATAAGCGAATGCTTAACCACAATGTCCGGATCAGCAGAAAAACTCCGTTCTAACTTTCCGATTACGGGGTTATCTGAATTTATGTTGAGATCAACTACTGGTGCGAAATTCAGGTTAATCCCAAGATTGGCAAGAGTTTTTGCTGTTATTTTTGCGAACCTTTCTGTTGTGCTGGAGTTATCAATTGATCCAAGACATTGTTCCGATACGGAGGGAGGGAATCCGGACTTTTCTTTTAACCTGTTAACCTTTCCGCCTTCTTGATCAATCGCGATAAAAAGGGGAATTGAAGAAGCTTTTTGCAGGGCAGCAGTTAAGGCTTTGACCTGTTCTGGGGACTTTATATTTCTGATAGGTGATTTTGATGGGACGTCGTAATCAAAGAGGATGACACCGCCGATATTTCTCTTTCTGATGTCCTGAATTATTGGACTTTGATTGTCTGCTGCAAGTCCCCGGAATCCTACCATTAACATCTGGCCTATTTGCGTGTCGAGACTTTTATTTGAAGGTTCTGCAAGTTCCCCGCTCGCTGAAGACGACATGAAAGGTATTGACAGGATAAGTATCCAGAAAACCAACAAGAATAGACAAAGGCCGCGCTTTACGTCAGTCTTTTTTTTTACCTTTTTTTTCGTGGAAATTCCGGTTTTACGCATCGTATAGATATTCCAACTGGCATTCTTTTTCGTATTTTACGCATTATGATGTCGTGTTCACATTGATGCACTCGTAAAAAGTCAAAAACGCTCCCTCTCCCTTGATGGGAGAGGGCTGGGGTGAGGGTGGATACAACGCCATTTTAAGTACTTACGTCCCCCTCCCCTTTATCCCCTCCCGCCGGGAGAGGGGAAATTCGCCTTTTTACGAACTTGTCAATATTATCTCCAAGAGATTCCTTAATAAAATCAGAATAACGGGATAATAGTATCTTGTCAATGAAGTATGCTCAAATTAATGATTTGTTATAATTGCTTGTCTTTAACCCAGGATTTACAGCAGCTACCTGCCTGCTGAAACTCAAAAATCCTTGCTGCACCGCTTGTTTAGTCCTCAACTGATTTTAATGTCTCGAGAGATTCTGAAAGTTCTGCTGAACTTGTTTCAGTATTGCTCAAACTGCGCAGTTGGCAGCGGTTTTTTAGTTTTCTTATGGCCTATATTGCAAAACATAAGTTTAACATACCTTTAAAATCCGTTTAACATTTCTTTAAATTCCCTGACTTTTTACTATAAATTTTCCTATAAACAGGTTGTTGCGATTAGGAGAAATTACTTAAACATTATAGAGTTATAGACCATTTAACAAAAAATGTTCAAACTGGCACGATAATTTCATTATAGATGGGCAAAGACAAAGATTAGAAAATAAAAAGGAGGATATAAATCATGAAAAAGACACTTTCTACGATGTTAATTACGGGTTTTGTGGTGTTGACTACAGCTACATTCGGATATGCCGAATATGCGGCAACGGGGGCTAGCAATTTTCCCTACTTCCATCTGGGATGTTTGGTTATTGGCGGTCTGATAATCATCTCGCTTAAACACAAATATGAGAAGATGTATCTCAGTGAGGCTATCGGTTCCTTTGCGCTCTATACTGTTCTTGTTGTTCTCTTTACCTCACCAGTAATAAATGTCCTCAGAACTGTTGTAGGCTAAAAGGAAGATTCTTTATCCTGCAAGATGTGGGACTTGCTTTCAACCTTATTTTTGGGGAGAGGAGTTAAGAAATGTTGATAATAAAAAGCACAAAAAATAAGACATCGGCATATTCCCAGATACTGGTTTTAAGTGCATGGGGGTTTGTCATTGTTATTTCCTCATTTCTCTTTCTCTACGTAGGGTATTGGTTGGATGGTAAGCTAAATACGGCACCTTCCTTCATGTTAGGATTGTTCATGCTTGCTATTTTTCTTTGCGTAGGAAGGTTTTATCAAGAAGCATGGTTGAAAAAGGGGAAGTAAAGACATTGAGGATAAAAAATCTGTAATCTCTGAACTAATTTCTATCATCATAGGAAAGATCTTTGCAGGTTTGTATTTAGAGTCAAAGGTATATTTGTTCGCATTTTCTGTCCGGTAGAGATACTTTTCTTTTAAAGTTCCCTTTCACTTCTCAACTTACAATCCATGTCCATACTTTCCATCATCTGTATGTCCTGAATAATAAACCGTTTTTTGAATGCTTCAGTGACATTCCTTTGCATTTGCATAGTGCATAATATTACGTAAAAATCGAAACCCCTTCGCATGTCAGTCCTGCCTTTCAGTTTCAGCAGAGCTTTCAGAATCTCTCGAGACATTAAAATCAGTTGAGGACTAAACAAGCGGTGCAGCAAGGATTTTTGAGTTTCGGCAGGTGACTGCTGTGAACTGAACAGCGAGCGAACACACAAAATATTTTCCTTAACAGCACCACTATGCCACTTTGCGGCATTATAATTGGAAGCAACTTATGTTTTTAACAAATGCGTTATTTCTGGCAGATATTGAGAAATGTTAACTACTTACAACACATCTGCAACTTTAAGTTACTTGGAAGTCGGAGATTCCCCGCAACTTGTTACGGGGAGCTTCAATTACGGGTTAAGCCTGAAAATATATAGCGATCGCAACCCTCTTAGTTTACTGCGGGAAACTTCATTTGGGATTAACCCCAAAATAGACATTGAAAATAAAGTCTGTCTTCCCCATCCCGTAGGACAGCCGTCTCGGCTGTCTAAGCGATTCACCATTATGGACAGGCGGGACGCCTGTCCTACTGTGTTGGAAGAGTCAATGTCTATTTTTGGGATTAATATTATCCTTGATTTTTGATATTCAACATATTAAAATAAGTAGATTTTGCAGCAAATTCTAAGCAGTAGTACTTAAAGGTCTGTCTTGTCATGGTTAGATATTTTGACGTCATAAAGAGCGGTGGAGCTAAAGAAGAAGAACCTGACGGGTCGAAAAAGTCTGAAAAGCCAGAAAGACCCGAAAGGCGATCCAGGGCCGTTCGCTTCAGCGACTTAGAAGATCGCAGATTATCGATTGATGAAGGGATTGTTGCTCCTAAAACCAAGCGCGACATTGAACAAATAAAAAAATTTTCTTTGGCCGTCCTTAATTATATTAAAGAGGTCAAGATAAGGGTTGTGGACAATAAATCTTTCGAGATTGAACCGGCCCTCAACATCATTAACGAAATCATTAATATACCCGATCTGATTAAGGAAATTTACCAATCCTCTGTTCATTTAGATTATGAGGAAGAATACCTCATTTCTCGCCTGCCTAACATACTTGTATGTGTCCTCAAGATTGGTCAAAGTATGGGATATTCCAAGACAGAGCTTCTGGAACTTGGGCTTTCTGCATTACTTTATGATGTGGGGATGTTTGTGGTTCCGGAGAATATAATTAAAAAGGAGGGGAAATTAAACGATTACGAGGTATCTCTTGTAAGAAAACACGTAGAGATGGGGAGAGACATCTTGTTCCCGCTTAGAAATGACCATCCCTGGCTCCATCGCGTGGCGTACGAACACCATGAAAGGGAAAACGGCCAGGGTTATCCACGCGGGCTTAAAGGAGATGAAATCTGCGAATATGCAAAGATAGTAGGTATAATTGATGTCTACGATGCTATGATCCACAACCGCCCTCATAGAAAAGCAATGATGCAGCATATGTCGGTCAGGGAATTGATAGGGTCAAAAAACCTTTTCTTTTCTTCAAAGATAATAAAAGTTTTTATTAAGGAGATATCCATCTACCCGGTAGGAAGTTATGTAAGACTCAACACTAAAGCCACAGGCGTCGTCATTGACACCAATGAAAAGAATCCTATGAGACCGGTCGTCGAACTTCTCTTTGACGTTAACGGAAATGCGGTGACCGAAAACAATATAGTGAAGTTGGATGAAAACCAACTCATTTATATTGTTGATAGTGTTCCCAAAGAGGAAATTACATCTAAGACAAATTCTCTATAGTTTTTAAAAATCCTGGATTTTGTAAATTTTCCCTTCCCGCTGAATCCCATCAAAAAACTTATGTTACACCGATATTCTTAATACATTTTTTCACCAGACCTTCTATGGTCATATAAATTTCCGCGAAGCAGAGCCTGTAGAAGTAATCCGAAAGTCCATAAGGATCCTTGATGTCTTTATATAATTCGTGGTCATCTTCTGAAAATGATTTAAGAAGAAAGATTTTACCTTCTGCATCGGGATATTTGTCAATGATCATCTTTTTATGGGTATTTTCCATTACAATTATCTTGTCTGCATCTGCAACCATTTCATCCGTTAACAGCTTTGATTTATGTCCATAGCCATTGAATCCATTTTCAGTTAATATTTTTACTGCTCTTGGATCGCCAGGTACTCCCTCAATACTATAGACGCCCGCTGAGGAAACCTCTATATTGCTGCAATTATTTTCTGTAAGTTTTTTCTTCAAAATTCGCTCTGCCATGAAGCTTCGACAGATATTACCGGTACAGACAAATAGTATTTTCATTGCTATCAATCACTTGATCATTTTAGACGTGTTTGGATTTACCTCACATGGCTTGAGATGCTTTCCTTTATATTCTAACGCTTCCGTAACGATTGATTTTAGCAAATTGATAATTATATTCAAGTTTTTATATTTCTTCACCCTGGAAGATAGATGTTCTGAGAGTTTTGAAAATGGGGATAGCTTTTCCTGACCCACAAGAACTGCAAAGATAGGAGTAATATTATTACAATAGCATAATAAGAGTTTTGAACTGAACAGCGAGCGCATTATTCTTCGAATTACTTCGTTCCCCGCTGCTTGCGGCGGGGTTAGCGAGCGAATAAAATCAACAATTTTCCTTAACAGTCGGAGATTCCCCGCAAATTGTTGCGGGGGAGCTTCAATTTGTACAAATTTCTATTGATAATATCTGAAATCTGCTTTAATATAGCAGGCATTATGGAAGTCAAAGAAGATAAAAATATGAAGTATCAGGAAATAAAAGAACTGCGGGAGAAGCTTTCTCTTCATAAGGGATTACAGGATATTGCCAATCGTATCCATGCTGCTGAAAATATAAAACAGATACTGGTAGACCTTAAAGACGGCATTTTAAATATTCTCAATGCATATTCAATCACCATATATGTAATGGATCAGGTGAAAAATGAAATCTATTCGATGTTCCTGACAGGAACCAAGTTAAAAGAAATTAGGCTGTCCGTCAATAATAAAAGCATTGCCGGCTATGTGGCAAACACGGGGAACGTTGTTAATATCGCCGATGCGTACGACACAGAAGAATTAAAAAAGATTGATGAACAACTGACATTTGATGACAGCTGGGACAAAAAAACAAATTACAGAACCGTGCAGATAATGGCAGCCCCTATTTTTTACGCCAATACCATGATGGGTGTTATTCAGATACTCAATAAAAAAGGGGGTGGAAGATTTTCTACTGAGGAACAGGTCTTTCTGGAAAAGATGGCAGATGTTCTGGGGATTGCCTTCTTCAATCAGAAAAAAATAGAAATAAGAAGAAGAAACAAATTTAATTATCTTATAAACTGTGAGTTAATACAGGAGAGGGATCTGGAAAGTGCCTGGATTGAAGCCAGGAAAAACAGGGTAAACATTGAAGATCTGCTGATGTCAAAATACAAGATATCAAGAGAGGACATCGGCAAATCCCTGGAAGATTTTTATTTCTGCAAGTTCATACAATTCAACGACAAATACCCGATACCCGGAGACCTGCTGAAAAATTTAAGGAGAGAATATCTCAGTCGCGAGTTATGGGTTCCTTTAGAAAGGGTAGACGGAAAGGTCATGGTAATTGTGGACGACCCTGACAATATCCTGAAGAGGGACACAATCGAAAACCTTCTGAAGACAAAATCGGTTGAATACAATGTGGCCACAAGGGAAGACATATTGAGATTTATCAACCACTTCTTCCAGGCACACGAGGATGTTACATCTATAAGCGATATTCTCGGAATGCTCGACGAGGAAGATGAATTCCTGGAGGAGGAAGGGGATGTAGTTACAGAATCGGATAGCGTAATCATGCAGCTCGTCAACAAGATTATAAACGACGCGTACGTGCGTAATACATCCGATATTCATATTGAAGCCAATGTAGAAAAAAAGAATGTTGAAGTAAGATTCAGGATTGATGGTGATTGTGCGGTTTATCAAACCCTTCCATACAGTTACAGGGCAGCAGTTGTTTCGAGGCTCAAGATAATGTCTAATCTTGATATAACAGAGCGTAGACTCCCCCAGGATGGCAAGATAAAATTCAAGCAGAGAAGGGGTAAAGAAATCGAGTTGCGTGTTGCAACCGTGCCTACACAGGGCAGTCAAGAGGATATGGTAATGCGAATTCTCCCAAAAGGCGAAACCATGCCGCTTGAAAAAATGGGGATGTCACCGCGCAATTATAAAAACTTTCTGGAAACAATTAAAAGCCCATACGGGATGATTCTTGTTGTCGGTCCTACCGGGTCAGGGAAGACCACAACCCTTCATGCCGCACTACATCATATCAACACTCCGGAAAAGAAGATCTGGACGGCAGAAGATCCCGTCGAAATTACACAATACGGTCTCCGTCAGGTACAGGTCAACCCCAAGATCGGGCTTAACTTCAGCAATGCCATGCGCGCTTTTCTGAGGGCTGATCCGGATGTCATCATGGTTGGAGAGATGAGGGATTTTGAAACTGCCAAGATTGGTGTTGAGGCCTCACTCACAGGACATCTTGTTTTTTCCACCCTTCATACCAACAGTGCCCCGGAGACGATTGTCCGGCTTCTTGATATGGGGATAGACCCTCTCAATTTTGCCGATTCTCTCCTTTGCATACTTGCGCAGAGACTGGTAAGAACGCTTTGTGATAAATGTAAGGAGGAATATCATCCCTCAAAGGAAGACTATGATGGAATGGCGCGCAGTTATGGAGAAGAAGCATTTTTAAAGCTCAACATTCCTTACAATGATGATTTTAAATTATACCGTGCAAAGGGTTGCAGCCAATGCAATAATTCAGGATACAAAGGCAGAATAGCCATTCATGAAGTTCTTGTTGCAACAGACAGCATCAAAAGATTGATTCAGAAACACGCAATGGTTGAAGAAATACGTGACACAGCCCTCTCCGAAGATATGACTACCCTCCTGCAGGATGGAATACTTAAAGCCATTAATGGGTTTACAGACTTTAAACAGGTATACAGAGTGTGTATGAAGTGATTACTTAATGGATTTCAGGAAAGACTTGACACTCCGGACACCTTCTACACTTTTAGTGTAGTCGATAATTTTATGGATTTCCGCCTTGGAACCGATGATACCCAGAAGCACTACGTTACATTGAACCGATTTTACTTTGATGTTTGTCGACCAGATTTCCTTGTCTTTGATCAGCCTTGCCTTAACTTTTGCGATTATTGCAACATTGTCAGATGTTCCGCAGCGATCTCCCTTTTTCTTCGGAAGCAGATAAGTGGTTACAGATTTGACGCCCTTTACGCCCCTGGCAATTTTTACGGCTCTACTCTTCTGCTTTTCGTTTTCGTACTCGCCAATTAGATACACATGACCGTTATAGCAGTCTGCGGAGATGTCAAGAATTTTAATAGTTGCATCATCAAAAAACCTTTTTGAAACAGTTACTGCAATTTTATTATCGCTGGCAATAGTACTCACGTTGCGTTCATCCACGGCTGCCTTATAAACAGTAGTGCATCCGCAAACAATTGCCAGGATAACAAAATATGATATCATCATAAGGTGCTTTTTCATAATACTGCCTCCACATTTGATGTTCTCGTAAAAAGTCCGTTTTCTTCGCTCAGAACCATTTTGGGGATGCTGTTATTGCCCGGCTAAAAATCTAAAACTCGTGCTAACGCACTCAAACAGTTAGATTTTCTTAACGCCAGTCACTGCCAGCATCTTTTTCCCAAAATGCTTAGATTCGCTATGAAAAGACTTTTTACGAATACATCACATTTAATTTGGGTAACGAATGGCGCTTTGTGACTCGTAAATGCTGATACCTGAGTATTTATTCACTTATTACCTTTCATTTTGGTTTGCCATTCATTTATCATATGCAATGCTTCCATTGGAGTCATATTGACAATATCAAGCCCCTTGAGTTCATTTAAGACATGATCCTCATCATCCATAAAGAGGCTTAACTGCCCTTTTTTTTCTTTGTCTTTCCCGGGGGCTATTTTAGGCATTCCTACCTCATCCAGCTCCCCCTTTTCCAGATTTTCCAGGACTTCCCTTGCCCTCAAGATAACCTCTTCAGGGACCCCCGCAAGGCGGGCAACCTGGATGCCATAACTCCTGCTTGTACCCCCCGCTACAATCTTCCTTAAGAATATTATCCTTTCACCCCACTCCTTCACGGCAACATGAAAATTCTTCACCCCTTCCCCGGTTAGGGCTATATCCGTCAGCTGGTGATAGTGGGTGGCAAAGAGGGTACGAGCACCAATGTGATCGGAATCGTGGATGTGTTCCGCCACCGCCCATGCTATGCTGAGGCCGTCAAAGGTACTTGTTCCCCTTCCTACTTCATCGAGAAGAATTAAACTTTTCTTTGTGGCATTCTTCAGGATATGAGCCACTTCGTTCATCTCCACCATAAAAGTACTCTGTCCCCTGGCCAGACTATCCGTTGCTCCAACACGGGTAAATATTCTGTCGACAACGCCGATCCTTGCCTCGGATGCCGGCACGAAGCTGCCCATCTGTGCCATCAGCGTTATAAGCGCTACCTGCCTGATATAGGTCGATTTTCCTGCCATATTAGGACCGGTGATAATGAGAAACCGGTTCTTATCGCAATCAAGGCAGGTGTCATTCGGCACAAATCCCTCAGACACAATCATCCGTTCCACCACCGGATGCCTGCCATCATGTATTTCGATGGCGTCTTCATCATCCACACGGGGACAGCAGTAATTGTACTTTTCAGCCACCTCGGCGAGAGATACAATGGCATCAAGATCGGCAAGCAATGAGGCGGTCTTCTGAATCCTCTTGATCTCTTGAGCCGCCTGATCTCTTATCTTCACAAAGAGATCGTATTCTCTCTCCTTCTTCTTATCCTCGGCATTCAGAACTGTGTATTCATACCCTTTGAGTTCCTGATTTATATATCTCTCGGCATTCACCAGCGTCTGTTTTCTGATGTAATCATCGGGAACGAGACTGGTCTTGGTCTTTGTCACCTCTATATAATACCCAAATACACTATTGTACCCCACCTTGAGAGAATTGATCCCCGTACGTTTACGCTCCTTTTCCTCAAGGGCGGCTATCCATCTTTTTCCGTCCCTCGTAAGCGAAATCAGCTCATCCAGTTCACTGTCGTAACCCTCTTTTATGATGCCGCCATCACGAATGGCGGGAGGGGGAGCAGAAACGATCGAGTTTTCTATCAGGGAAGCGATGTCTTGCATCTCATCAAGACCCTCGCAAATCGAAGAGACCAGAGGAGAATCCGCATCAGAAATTAATTTTCTGATACCGGGCAGTGCCTTAAGGGAGGTCATAAGCGCAACCAGATCCCGGCCATTGGCAACCTTCATCGATATCCTGCTTCCCAGCCTCTCCAGATCGTAAACATCTGAAAAAGCTTTCCGCAGATCGTCCCGCAACAGGTGACGGTCCTTTATCTCAGATACAGCAACCAGCCTTTCTTTAATTTTCTCCGGATCAACGAGTGGATAGCTGAACCACCAGCGTAGCCTCCTGCCGCCCATAGCGGTAACCGTCTCATCAAGGACATTGAAGAGGGAGCCAGTTTTTCTGTTATCGGAAATTGTGGTGAACAGTTCCAGGTTTTTTCTAACAATATCATCCAGCACCAGGTAGCTGGCCGTGTCATACCACGTAATGTCATTAATATGGACGAGGCGGTCTCTTTGTGTTTCCGTTACATATCGAAGAACTGCACCGGCCGCTTCTGCCATTGTCGGATGTGCTTCGACATCAATTTCAGATAGAACATCCTCAGGAAAATATTCTCTGAGAACGGCAACTGCCGCATCATAAACAAAATAATCGGAAGGAAGATAATTTACCACGGACCCCGAAAATGCCTTGAGAAGACTGCTTCCTTTTAAATTCTCTTCCGCAACGATCTCCCTGAAATCCAGGCCGGCGATCTCGTTCAGAAAGAACTCCCTGTCACTTGATTCAGTGACACGGAACTCGCCGGTAGATATATCAATAAAGGCGAGTCCAAGGGTGCCGTCTCTTATTGAAAACCCGGCCAGGAAATTATTTTCCTTGGCCTGGAGGTTTTCAGGATCAACGACCAGACCAGGCGTTACTACGCGTACCACCTCTCTTTTGACTATTCCTTTTGCTTTTTTAGGGTCTTCAACCTGTTCACAGATTGCTACTTTAAATCCCTTTTCAATAAGCTTTGATATGTAAGATGAGGCCGCATGATAGGGAATACCGCACAGGGGGATACTGTCCTTCTTCCCCTTGTTTCTCGAAGTCAGGGTAATCTCCAGGACTCTGGAAGCGGTAACGGCATCATCAAAAAACATTTCATAAAAGTCACCCATCCTGAAAAAGAGGATACAATCATTATGTTTTTCCTTGATTTCCACATACTGTTTCATGGCCGGGGTAAGATTCATAGCTCCCACCTGTCTTCATCTCTTTTCTTCAAGTCGATGTATTCCACACGACCCTGCTCATTGATGAATGAACTGAGAAGCCAGCTTACCAGACTTATTATGAGAGAACCAAATACTGCCGACCAGAATCCGTGAACATCAAAGCCGGAGATCACACCGGAGGCCATTTTCAGAAGGAGTGCATTTATCACGAATGTGAAAAGGCCGAGGCTTAATATATTGATGGGAAGCGTGAGAATAATAAGTATCGGACGGAAAAAAGCATTCAGTATACCCAGTATGGCTGCCGCGAAGAAAGCGGAAAGGAAGTCGCTCACATGAATTCCATCCATAATATAGGAAGCGAAGATTATTGCTGCCGTCAAAATCAACCACCTGATAAAAAGTCCAGTCATTATGGCCCCCTGTAAAGTGAATGGTCTGAAATGTAGCCACATGCCGGCTCCGGTACAATATACCGTATCGACGTTCCCTTTGTAATCCTGTTTCTTATGTCAGTGGATGATATATCCAGGAAGGAGACCTCTCTGAAAAAGATAGAAGAACCAGTGGGACCTTCGAATCCATCTGTGACCTTGTTGTATTTAAATCGAGAAGCAAAATCGTGAGGGAAAAGCCCTTCGAGCCTTTTGATCGTGTAGCCCGGTCTTGTCATGACTATAAAATTACACAACAGCAATAACTCTTCCCAGTCTTTCCAAAGCTTTATACCCTGAAAGGCGTCCTGCCCCAGGATGAAAAAGAGTGTCAGATCTTTGCCGTGTTCTTCAAGAAAGTATTTTACCGTCTCGATAGAATAAGAGGTGCCTTTTTTCCTGTCTTCTATGTCGGAGACTGAAAATGATCGGTTTTCAGAGGTAGCCAGCCTGATCATCTCCATGCGGTGATGAAAGGGGGCGATATTGCTGCGTGTTTTAAGGGGTGGTTTGGAGGCCGGGATAAATATTATCTTCTCAAGCTCGAAGATTTCGAGGATCTCCTCGGCACATCTCAGGTGGCCGAGATGAATCGGATCGAACGTTCCTCCCAGTAATCCCCACTTCATGTCCTTACCTGTCCGTCACCATAGATGATAAACTTGGTTGTTGTCAGCTCTTCAAGACCCATCGGTCCGAAGGCGTGAAGCTTTGTCGTGCTTATTCCTATTTCTGCCCCGAGACCGAGTTCGAAACCGTCGCTGAATCTTGTAGAGGCATTGACCAGAACGGTCGAGGAATTGACCTCGTTCAAAAAGCGCTGAGAATTATTGTAGTCTCCGGTTATGATTGATTCGGTGTGGAGAGAGCCGTATTTTTCTATATGTGCTGTTGCTTCATCAATGTCTTCAACAACACGTACCGCCAGAATAAGGTCTAAATATTCCTCATACCAGTCATCCTCGGAAGCCTTTTCAATGTCAGGCAGAATTGACCTGGTCTTATCGCAGCCCCTCAGGACGACTCCCGCCTCACGGAATTTTTCCGCCATCCCCGGCAGGAAAGTCTCCGCGATATCCTTGTGGATAAGAAGGGTCTCCATGGCATTGCAGACGCCGGGTCTCTGGGTCTTGGCGTTCATGCATATCTTTTCGGCCATATCGAAATCCGCACTGGCGTCAACAAAAATGTGGCAGACGCCTTTGTAATGCTTAATGACCGGTATTTTTGATTGATCCACGACGGCCCTGATCAGCTCTTCCCCGCCTCTCGGTATAATGAGATCTATATATTCCTCAAGTTGGAGCATTACATTTACCGCCTCCCTGTCGGTAATCGATATGACCTGTATGGCTGCCTCCGGAATTCCGACGTTGCGCAAGACCTTCTGCAGTAATCCGGTAATGGCGACATTGGAATTTATCGCTTCGGAGCCCCCTCTCAGGATGACGGCGTTTCCCGACTTGAGGCACAGCGCGGCAGCGTCCGCTGTAATGTTCGGGCGAGATTCATAGATAATCCCTATAACGCCAAGGGGAATTCTCTTCTTTCCCACGAGTAAATTATTGGGCCTGCGCCACATCGAAGTTATTTTTCCCACGGGATCAGGCAGAGCCGCAACTTCCATAAGACCATCTGCAATCCCCTTTATCGTCATTTCGTTAAGGGTGAGCCTGTCTATCATTGCTGCTGAAAGACCCTTTTTATTAGCATAGTCAAGATCCTTTGCATTTTCGGAAACGAGATAATCGGTCTGCCTGACAAGTTCTTCCGCCATTTGTAAAAGTGCTCTGTTTTTCACATCGGATGACATGTTGGCCAGTGTATTACCGGCACGTCTGGCATTTCTTGCTATTTCGGTAATCTTTTCCTTGACGCTCATAGACCTTCCTTTCTTCAAGTGAGATTAGGAGGTTGAACTGGACAGCGAGCGCATTCCCCGCTGCTTGCGGCCGGGTTAGCGAGCGAATAAAAAATAAACATTTTCCTTAACAGTCGGAGATTATTCTTCGAATTACTTCGTTCCCCGCAATTTGTTGCGGGGAGATTCAATGTACCGAAGGTGAGGGATTATGTCAAGACGATTCAATGGTTTCTTATTTCTTGATAATATACCTTTTTTTTGCTACCTTCCAGAAACTTTTGAACTATTATGAATGCTATTTATATCAAAGCAGGAAAATCTGCGTATCAGATAATTAAGGATGGCGGTTTTGATTTTAGCCATGTTACCACCTGTGTTGGACCTGCCGTAGGTCCGAGGTGGCTTGTTGTCAGCGGTTTTGACTTAGCCCTTCTGGAAAATGAGGTGCTCGGGGGATTGAAGCCGGTGCTTTTGGCCGGTTCGTCTGCTGGTGCATGGCGTTTTTCCGCCTGGGTGCAACCGGAACCTGTTGAAAGTTACCGCAGACTCATCGATGCATACATTTCCATTAAATATGACAGGACAGATACCCCGGTAACTATTCAAAAGACGATACGCAATGTTGTAAATACGTATCTTGAAGACGATGCAATCCCGTTTGCACTGGCCGATAAAAGATATCGTCTGGCGATTGCGACGGCACGAGCTAAGTACCTCTTTGCCTGCGAAGGATGGCTGCAAAGAGCAGGTTTTGGAGCTGCTTTTTTGCTCAATGCCATGAATCGTTCCTGGTTGCGCGGTCTTGTCCAGCGAGTGATCTTTTATAACGGTCCGCGACCCCCACATTTTTGTCTCCAGGATCACTTTGAGGGACAGGCCATTTTACTCAATGAGGCTAATTTCAAGTATGTCGTTCTCGCATCGGGGGCTATTCCCATGGTGATGGCCGGGATTAAAAATATTTACGGTGCACCGACCGGTGTTTACCGGGATGGGGGGTTGGTCGATTATCATCTTAACCAGAAGTATGCGGCGAAAGAAGAGGACATTACGCTTTTTTTTCATCATCAGGAACGTATCATACCCGGATGGCTTGACAAAAAGCTGAAATATCGCAGGCCATCGGAGAGCATGCTGGAAAATGTTGTGATGGTTTATCCCTCCGAGGGTTTCGTCGGGAAATTACCGGGGGGGAAAATACCCGACCGTGATGACTTTGAAATATTTGTCGACGATCCGGAAACCAGAATAAAGAACTGGTGGCGTGTAGTTGATCTTTCTGCCCCGCTGGGCGAACATTTCTTGGAACTGGTGGAAAGTAAAAAAATCAGGCATATTGTGGAGAAAATGTAAGATGATCTTATGAGAGTTCAGACAGTAAGAAGTGACACTTTATGAAAAACAGGGAAGACAGTTCACTTTTGAAAAGCATAGTGAAATTTGCAGAACAACTGGAACTCGGGACCTGTTTGGAATTCAACCCGGATATCCTCATTCCGGAACAGAGGATACGAGAGCTTTGTTCTGAAGATAAGTGCGAAAACTTCGGCAAACATTATATGTGTCCGCCGTTTGTCGGTTCATTGAAAGAGCATAAAGAGCGACTGAAAAAATATACGCATGGCATATTGCTCCAGTATTCTAAGCTTCTGAATGTAAATAAAGATCGTGAAGGTGCGGAAAAAGCTAAAGTGGACTTTCACCGTAAGATCCTTCAACTGGAGGACTTTTTAAGGGATAAAGGGATAAAAGATGTCTGGGGGATGATTGGGGGAAGTTGTTATCTCTGTGATGAATGTCAGGTCAGATTTGGCAGACCGTGTTTGTATCCCGACAAGGCAAGGATGTCATTGGAATCGATTGCGATTGATGTCCTTGACTTGCTGGATAAGTTTGGTTTAGACAATAAATTCTACCCCGATAGGATAACATGGACAGGCTGTATACTTATGGTTCATCTCCCGATTAGTTGATGCAAAGGGTTCGAGGATTCAAGGATTCAAGGGGTCGAGTGCTTTGTAAATTTCTAAACATAGATGATATGACCTTTGCCAAACTTTTAACTCTTTATAATTCTTAAGCATTTCACTCGAACCCTTGACCCCTTGAATCCTTATGATCCTACCAACTCTTTTGGAGATGATCCATACTTATAAGCAGCCAGCTATCAGCAAACAGCCATCAGCAGAACAAAGAGCAAGAGTTCAGTTTTCAAGCATCCAGCATCAGTTTCGAGGGGTGTCCAATCTGATCTTTTGCTGACTGCTGACAACTGAATGCTTATTCATTCCGCATGTCATAGATTTCAACTCCCGGCGGCGGCGTGAATATAAAGAGAGTATCCAGGAGCTTAGTGTTTGTGTTCATGTTCTTGAATATGATTTGCGTAACATTCCCATAAATGTCTGTAAGAGAAAACTCCATTATATGAAAATTGTTTTTGTTTACGACAAGCAGTATCTTTTCAATACCGGCCTCAAAACCTCTGGGTATTAAGTCAAGAAGATAATTTCCTTCTTCATCAGTTGCGGTGGGTTGGGAAAAGTTGATTTGAAAGTCGTCCTTGAGTTTTCCTATGCCGGAAAGGAATCTTATTGTCAGCTTTGAATTGAAAATTTTTTTGGCGTCCTGGATATAAACAAGATTGTCCTCTGGAATATAGAACCATGCTATTTGGGGATTTATTACCAGTTCTTTTAAGTCTGGCTTAGTGTAAACCCAGCGCATTCTTTTCGGTTTTTTTAAATATACTGTTCCTTCTTCCGTTTCAGTCTTGTTGATAGATTTAATGGTTGCTTTCTGAATGAACCTTGCCTCGATACTCTCTGCCCTTTCATAACTCTCCTGTAGTTTTGCTATCAGATCATTCAGTGATACGGATTCTGCATGTGCCGGTAAAACAAGGAAAAATAGGAGCAACCACCCCGCTGTCACAAATTTTTTTGGAAAAATCATCGTAAAAACCCTGAAAATGGTACACTTTTTTCAAGCAGTTAATAAGTATGGTTAAAAACCGGAACAATACGTAGTGGTTAGGGGCAAAATAACGTATCTTGTTGTAATAATTGAACTTATACTGTGCTTAAACCACATGCAATCTGGTATAAGATGGCAAGAATGTAGCACTTACGCCCCTTATTGACAGTGTTATCAACAAGCATATCCACATGCCTGTGGATGTAGCTATGATATCTTTATCCTCCAGCCAAATGGGTCCTCCTTTTCCCCGTATTGAATCTGAAGTATCTCATTGTACAGCCTTTCGGTCAGGTGACCGGTTTTTCCGTCATTGATGATATGTTCTTTTCCTTTGTAATATATCTGTCCCACAGGGGAGATAATCGCAGCGGTTCCTGAGGCGAAGGCCTCCTTCAGACTTCCGTTGGCAGATGCCGCTATGATTTCATCAATAGACAATTGTCTTTCAGATACATTGAATTCCCAGCTCCTTGCTATCTGAATAACGGAATCCCTTGTAATACCGGGAAGGATAGACCCTGAAAGGGGAGGAGTTATAAGCTCTTCGCCTATCATAAAGAAGATGTTACTTGTCCCGACCTCTTCAATATATTTTCTTTCAACGGCATCGAGCCACAACACCTGTGTGTATCCCATTTTACTTGCCAGCTTACTTGCATACAGACTGGCGGCGTAATTGCCGGCCGCTTTGCAGTATCCTATTCCCCCGCGAACCGATCGGACATATTCCTCACTGACATATATCTTGGTCGGACTGAAGCCCTCCGGGTAATATGTCCCCACGGGTCCGACAATAATAAAAAAGAGATATTCACTGGAAGTATGAAGACCGACAGCCGCCTCAGTAGCGATCATCGTCGGCCGTATGTATAAAGATGTGCCGCTGCCATGAGGTATCCAGTCTTTATCTAAGAGAATCAGTTTCTTCAGTGCTTCCATGACAACGTCAATTTCCACTTCGGGCATGCATAGCCTCTCGGCAGAGGTGTTGAGACGTTTAAAATTCTCTTCCGGCCTGAAGAGGTAGATTGAATCGTCTTTTCCGCGGTACGCCTTCATGCCTTCAAAGATTTCCTGTCCGTAATGGAGACACATTGCCGAGGGATCGAGACTGAGCATTCTGTAGGGCTCTATGGCAGGATCATGCCATCCCTTTTCGTGGTTAAATTTCATGGTGAAAAAATGATCGGCGAATATGTTGCCAAACCCCAATTTGGATTCATCGACAGGCTTTGCCTTCATTTTTTCAGTGGCAATTTGTGTAATACTAATCTCCACACCTGTTTTCCTCCTTGCAATATAAAGATAAAATGTAACTGCTCGGTGGTCCTTTTTTATTCATTGTAGTGCGGGCCAATAAGACACACCAAGTGCATTGGGTGAGTTCTGCAAAGTTCTTTGATGTGCCGGAGCGAGAGCAACTATATACACAACAGGAGACTTATGTAAAGTGTTGAATGTCAGTCGATGCTCACTCTGATACATATTTCGAGCAGGGCATCGTTTTGAACCCATGCGAGCGGGAGGCAGATTATTTGACCGGGAGCGCACCCGCAAGACCCGCCTTGTAGGCGGGGCAAGGGGCGCAACATAAAACAAACATATTGTTCGCAACAGCTCACTATCTTCGATTCCTTACCGGGAAGCCCGCCCTGTGGGCAGGGAGATTCACATTCTTGGGCCTTTATCATATTGTATTTTATAAAGAATTGTTTCTAACATATCTTTTATGTTTGGATTAAATTTAAGGAAAAGTTGCACCCGAATTGGCGAGGAAATTTAAATGGTACGAGCACAGAATCGGATAAAGCTCACCTTATATCGGTGAGAGCTTTGCATAACACCCATAATGTCATTACGAGCGAAGCAATCTCCGTATTAATAATTTGTGAGATTGCCGCGGCACCTCGTACCTCGCAATGACCAAAATTACAGTTCTGCAAAGAGAGCTCTCTCGGTATCGCTTCGTCTTGGCAATGTGTATCATGCTGGTCGCGATTGCAGGGTGTGTTGTTCTGGTACTTTGTAATCAAGGTGCTATTTAGGTGAGGTTGTATGTAACGGGGTTTGTGGCAGACCTGGTGCCGAGCTAAATCATTCTCCTATCAAGGCTTCTGTACTGGATGGCTTCTGAGATATGGTAAGAATGGACATTTTTTTCTTCTTCGAGGTCTGCTATGGTTCGTGCGACTTTCAGAATCCTCGTGTAAGCCCTGGCGCTGAGTCCCAGTCTGTCCACCGCCATTTCAATTAAACGTTCTGAATCCTCGTCAATCTGGCAAAATTCCTTGATTTGCCTGTTCGACATCCGGGCATTACACATGGTAGTTTGATTATTAAATCTCTTTTTCTGCAAGTCTCTTACCCTGTTAACCCGTTCACGGACTGACGTGGACGCCTCTCCGCCGGACTCTGCGGCTAAATCCCTGTATGTTATGGATGGGACATCTATATGTATATCAATTCTGTCAAGGAGGGGTCCGGAGATCCTGGCCTGATATTGACGTATCTGCTGGGGGGTGCACCTGCACTCTTTGCGGGGATCGGTATAGTAGCCGCACGGGCATGCACGCGTTACAGAATAACAACCAATTTCTGTCGCTCCTACTTGATCAGAAGTATACTTTTACCTTACCAATGGGAAAGAATATTTTCAACAAAGATTATCCAGCAATGCCGAAAAGTTTTGGAGAAAAGCTTAAAAAGCATCGACTAGATGTAGGATTGAAAATCAAAGAGCTTGCAGTTTTATTAAACGTGACTGAGAGCTCAATTATAAATTGGGAAAAAAGAGGAATAACACCAACAAAAATGACTTCTGACAAGATTAAAAAATTTTTTGACAAATTTAATGAGTGATTATTTTATAAAACGACGATAAAAACAAGAAATCAAGATGGAATGTATTCATTAATTACGTACCACTTACATTTGAAGAAAAGCGAGATGAATGCTACAAAACGTGGATCAGTTCTTTAATGTGTATTCCTGCGAAAACTGCCACCTAATCCTGAAATAACTTTACCACTCATACCCTCATCCAATTCCCTTGTTGACAGCAATATCAAAGTGGCAGGTTTAGGCAGGGATCTACATTTAATTCGATATGAAACGTGGGTCAGTTCTTTAGCGCGTTCATTTAGTGACAATAATTATCGCAAGAAGTATGGAGACTAAAGTTAAGGTTATCCACATTTCCATAAGTCGTTATTCTAATGGTTATCGGTGAAATACAATACCGTAAGTGAATATTCTATTCTTTTTCACGCCTGCTTTTTACTTTCCCCCCTTTTAAACTTACCTTTTTTCTTGTTTGCCTGTTTTTTGCCTGTCTCGGGTTCCTTTTCCCCCATTTTTTCTGCATATTCTGCTACTATTTTTTTTGTCACTTTTCGATAATTATACATTGATTTATCATCTATAATTGCAAATTCACTGCCTAAATCAACCAAAACAAATCCTTTTTTTTGTATATTTGTTTGAATTTTTTTAATATTGTCATCATTGAAAGTTTTTTCATTTGCTATTTTCAACAAATCAGCTCTTGAAATTCTGTAACGTCCTTTTTCTTTTCCTCCAAACTTTTCATTAAATATTCCTTCTATTGCTTTTCCAACATTACGAGTGTCCATTTTTTAACCTCTGTAATAGTTTTTTACATCTATAGATTAATATTAGCATTAATCTACTGCCCTGAAAAAAGTTACAGGGATCGGGCTACATTATGACAGTTTATAAATAACAACGGTGCGGTAATTGAACCCGAATTCACGTTTTTCATTAATATAAAAAATAGTTCGCAAATAGGCAACTATAATATTCAATATTCAAAATATGTCGTGTTGATGTCCGATCGAAACATTAGTTGCGAAGTGATTCATCAATTATCCAACTGATAAAACCGTTATATGTAATGTACGCGATAGTGATTTTATGATCGCTCTGAGTAATTGGAAATGAAAGGAGGATAGAAACGAAATATAAAGAGGTATCGATTGAGAGTGAAAGCTTTAGAATCGGAAAAATTAATGAAAGGGAAAAGAAAATCTCGATGGCATAGGATTCGTTTTTACGGATGACAACCAATATTGCGGTGTTGACTTAGAACTATATCAATCTTGAAACTAACAAGGTTATAGGTTGGGCCAATGAGGCTATAAAGGCTTTAAACAAGGGGTATTTTAATGAAAAGGGGGATAATATGGGTGCGCCAAGCAAAGCTAATATAGGCAAGCTGGACAATCCAGCACGTGTAATGGCTAACCACCGGCACGGGACTGAACCATGCGTATGAGGAGGTAACGAATCATGCGAAGCCATGGGAAAGGCAGTTTGTCAGCCACAACGCAAGTGAAGGTATTGAGCCCCGAAATTTTCCTTTTTGCATTGGGTCAAGGG
>JAUSPI010000100.1 GCA_030655775.1 Syntrophales bacterium | reverse complement strand
CAGGTGGGGGAAGGACTGTTTTTTGTGTGAAGTGCCGGTACCAGAAGTTTCTAAGCTGCTGATTGGAGAAAGAGTATCCCTCTTTTCTCAATACGTCTGCGATCTTGCTGAATGACAGATACTTGTAGGTATCAATGTTTTCTAGTAAAAAACTTTCGAATGGAATTGGCTGATTTTCCCCGAAATCCTTAAAACACGAGGCAATTCCTCTTTTGCCAGCCGCTTTCAAAACCCACTGAATCTTACTGAAGTCCACTTCAAGAGTATGCGCTATTTCTCGCACCTCCATGCCGTTGTTTGCCATTAGCACAGCCTTTGCCCTCTTCGTGTTCATTCCTTCAAGTGCTGTGATTTCCCAGTCGGCTAATGTTCTGGTAAATCTTCGTATTTTTCGCGGATAGTCGACACGGAACGAGTATCCGGTTTTCAGATGAACGGCAAGATGGTCATTGTATGCGGTGATTTTTTCGATAATAACCTGGAACAGATTTCTTTTTTCGGAAAGTTCGGTGAGGTCAAGTATGAGCCAAAAATTTTCCAGGGCAGTTTCGTACTGCTTTCGCGTTTCGAGAGGATCCAGCTCAGGAAGAGAAAATTTCAGCTCGCTTATTTGATTCTGGCATGTTTCGTTATCGGCTTTCAGCGTTTCAATACGGTCTTTAAGCTCCGCTTTATCCATGAATTCAGACTCAAACATCTCAAAATATTTGTTGATACTCGTTGTGTTTTTCTTGATGAGTGTTTTTAGCCTCTGGATGTTCTGCGTTGCAGTTTTTTCCTGATTGCGGTACTCAGCTTCCCCATTGATCATGGCCTCAAGAATTTCGGTCTTGTTTTTTGTAATTGTTTTGATCAGCTTATCTGTAACAGCTTTTTCTATCCTTTCAGCGTTAAATGATTTCAGGGTACACGCTGACCTGCCCTCATCAGCCCTGCGGCCACAGCGATAAAATCTTTTTCCTGTTTTGTGGTCTCCAGAGCTGACCAAGCCACTGCCGCAAACATTGCACTTTAGCAATCCTGTCAGTAGATGCTTGGCTGCGGAGGAAACGGGTGTGCGAGTCCTTTTTTGGATTTCCCGTCTGGCTTTCTGGTAAGTATCAAATGTTACAATCGGCTCAATGTTTCCAGGCTCCAGTTTTCCGTCTATTTCAAGCATGCCCGCATAGGTATAATTGCCCAGCATTCGTCCAATCGTTGGAGAATCAAAGCGTTTGTTATTCTTTGTTCTGAACCCGTTGTTGTTAAGATATTCAGCTATCCTGGTCGTACCCATTCCGTGAAGGCAAAGATCAAATATCTTTTTTACAATCTCACAGCCCGGTCCGTCATCAGGCATAAGTTTGTTCTTTTCTTCGTTCAGTTTCAGGCCGTATGGCACATGCCCCAGCGGCAGTCGCTTTACCCGCTTTCGAGTGTTTTTGACCGCCTTGATTCTCTGAATTATCGAATCCCGTTCAAACTCTGCCACGCTTCCAAGAAGGCCAAGTAAAAGCTTGCCCATGGGGGTATTGATATTAAAGTTTTCGCTGATGGAAATAAGCTCAACTTTGTTGCCTTCAAGGAGTTCAAGTATATTCAGCAGGTGGCTGAGCTTTCGACTTAGTCTGTCAATCTTCCAGACCAGAACCCGCTCAATTTTACCTTCCCTGATGAGATTGAGCATCGATGTGAGACCGGGCCTGTCATACTTTATCCCTGAATGGCCCATGTCATCAAATATTTGATACTTCCATCCCTGTTTTTCTGTGGTTTGGGTAAGTTGTTCTATCTGGTTTTTAGTAGAGTAACCTTTTTGGGCTTGTTCCTCGGTGGACACACGTACATAGATTGCAGTGTAGGTATTTGTATCCAATGGTCACTTACCTTACTGTGAATTATTGTTACTATGAAACAGGGACTTACCCCTTAAAGAAAATGTGTGCGCGCGAATTATATTTTACTAAGATGAATTATCCCTAAAACTCCGCACTTACCTTTCAGGATGAGGGTTTCGACGTCCTTGGGACCAATCTTTTCCAGAGCGTCGACAACCGATTTAAAAGCATACCTCTCGCCATTAATATCGGCGTATGTGAGCCTGATATGGTTTTTCAAAACAAATTCCGCTATACTGTTAATAACCGCTTCCTGCTCTTGCACAATAATAACCTCCCAATAAACGTACCGATCGACCTCGATTTTTGGTTGACACTTCCTGCCTCCTGAAGGAGGAGGGATTCTCAGACAACACACGCCCCATCGGACCACGTTGACGCCTGAAGGGTCTGCCCGGCCCTAAGTATATTGATAGAGGCGTTAATGTCTGTGTCTAAGGCTCCGGGAACACTTGCTTGAGGGTAGGAAGCTCCACGGCCTAGTCATATCCGGAAAGGGAAACACCCGCCGGCCGTAAGTGTCTATCCTCTGTTCAAGGGGCAGCGTTGTAAAAGTCACGACACACAGATCACAAGCTACCGGATACAATTAGCCGTGTAGACTTGCTAATCATGGGTATTCTTTACTTATTGCTGGTCTGAGGCTCAGTATATCTTTGTATCGGTTTCTGGTGATTCATGTGTCGGTACTATATATGAACATCAGTGCTACCAACCTCTGTTCTAAATGTCAAAAAAAACGCCTTACAATCCATCCCCCTGAAGGGGATGGATTTCACGGCGAAGTATAAGCAGAATAAAAAATTTATGTTAGTTAGGGGAAATTCTCCGGTAGAGAAGGAATGTCGTCACTTTCATCTGGAACATCCCCCCAATCAAGTCCAAGGTTTTTATACATCTCTCTCAATTCTTCCTGGCGTTCTATAATCTCGCGTCTGGTGAGGCCGTGCTTGCCATCTACTGCAAGCATATACCTGATCATCTTACCTTCACCTTTTTCCGCAATTGTTTTAAACCATGGCTGTCTGGGTAGATGTGTTACTTCAACAATCTGTTCAGCAGTTGTCTCTTTAAAGAAGATTGTCACGTTTTCCAGAAGACGTAACTCACGTTTGCTAAATACAGATTTATCAAAATTAAAATCTTCTTTAGGAACTATTTTGTGAAAGTCTTTGATGACTTCGATTTCAATAGCTTCCCTTAAGTCAGGTTTAATGTCACGAGATAATTCCA
This sequence comes from Syntrophales bacterium, assembly GCA_030655775.1. NCBI lineage: Bacteria > Pseudomonadati > Thermodesulfobacteriota > Syntrophia > Syntrophales > Syntrophales bacterium. The sequence goes on along the minus strand of JAUSPI010000100.1, from coordinate 2,071 downwards.
TGAATAGATCGGCAGGGACAGGGCCCTGCTTCCAGGCATAATAGCTCAGACCGGTTACGGAACGACCAGCTTCCCTGAAATGAAAAAAGTCAAGATGATACATCAGCTTCATGAGCTTGGTCTTCCCACAGTTCTTTGTTTTAGACGCGAAGTGAAATATTGCATTAATCATTTTCTTTCTATTGATTCTCAGTATGATACCATCATCCGCACTCAACTCCTGGGACATTTCTTTTTTTCTTTCTGTGGCAAGCCAACTCGCCTCTCCGATCACTTTTCTGTATATATCACGAAAAAACTCCGGCCGTTCCTTCGCCAACTTGGCGAGAATATCAATCAACTTCCTTGCTATATCCTCATTCTGGAACTGTTTTATTGTGGGATCTTCAGGTTTCCTTCCAAAAAACAGCTCATCAGCAGAAATGTTGTGCTCCTCACACGCCTGCAGAAGATTTTTGTATGGAATTTTGTCATGAAGTTTTCGGCGAGCCAGATCAGAAGGGGTGAGAGCTATTATCTTAGCAATATCACGCTCAAATTCAACTCCACATTTGCTTTTTAAATAATCAATTATTTCTACAACCTTTTTCATTTATCCGAAGACGTTTACCCTTTCTATAACTTTTTTCTTGACATAAATTGCAAAATGTGATAGGGGATACCAGTAAATTATTACTGACAATAGCAGATAAAGTTCAAAAGTCAAGTAAATCTAGGAAAATTGTAAAATAGTGGGATCAGATCGAAAGGAAAAGTGTTCGTCTAACGGTTATTTAGGTATGTCGACCTTGGCAAGGCTGATTTGTCCGGGTTTGGGAATATGGCCGCCCCCTACGAGTCCTGCATCCGAGATGGTGTGATGAGGTGAAAGAAAGGGCCTCGTTACAAGTATTGCTTCTTCTTTGGATAGAAGCCCCGCGACAGAAAAAATTTTTGTTGTTTCAAGCGCCTCCTCAAAGGAAAGATCTGGAAGTATGGAGGGGAGCCGTTGTGCCAGCATGGTCTTTCCAGAACCAGGAGGTCCTATCATGATGATATTATGTCCGCCTGCGGCAGCAACCTCCAGGGCTCTTTTTGCCTGATCCTGTCCGCGTATTTCACTAAAGTCAAAGGGATAATTGAGGCTCCTCTTGAATACTTCAGATACGTCAACCCTTGTCGGTTCAATCTCTTTCCTGTTATTAAAAAATTCGACAACATCGGACAGATAGTCAACGGCGATAACATCGATTGTTTCTACCATAGCCGCCTCTGCTGCGTTTTCTCTTGGCAGGATAATGCCTCTTATCCCCATCTCCTTTGTCTGAAATGCGGCGGAAAGGGCTCCATGAATGCCCTTGATACGCCCATCCAGTGAGAGTTCCCCTATTATTACATAGTCCTGGAGGACATCTTTTTCGATCATCCCTTCTGCTGACAGGATACCCACGGCTATTGGCAGATCGAAGCTTGTTCCCTCTTTTTTAATATCGGCAGGGGCAAGGTTTACCGTAACCCTGTCTGCTGGAAATTTGTAGCCGGAGTTTTTTATGGCAGCCTTTATTCTGTCTTTACTTTCTTTGACGGAGATATCGGGTAGTCCCACAGTCGAGAATTGAGGAAGTCCCGAGGATATATCTACCTCTACATCGACAGAATAGGAATCTATTCCAACGATAGCTGTACTAATTACCTTTACAATCAATTAAGTTTCCTACTAACACTTCTTCCGGATTAACAAAAATATCTGATTTTGATGTAGTGGCCGATGTCTTCATCGACTTTAGGAACAGAAGTTCCTATTAAAACCTTTAAAAATTAATTTTAACCCTGTGTCTTGCGCCTACAACATGTTTTCAGATGGAAGCAAATTAGTCAATAATAAAGTTAGGTTCTTCTCCAATTTAGTTGGAGAAGAGGGTCCAAGGATTCCAGGGGTCAAGGATTCAAGGGTTTGTTTTCTAAAGACTTTATCAGCGCCTTTAACATTCTTTCGCTTTCTGCTATGCCTTTTTTTAGTTTACCCAATACACCTTTTTCAATTAAATCTAAATCCCCTGCTAATAATATCTGCGTTTCCAGTTCGCAAACA